>NZ_JBZXJM010000023.1:0-39351 GCF_058725725.1 Buchananella sp. 103232
ATGTTTTGTCCTGTACTTCGTTCAGTTATATGAAGCCGATATTGGCAAATCGCCTACCGTGACAACGAGTCTCTTGGGACCCATAGACGTTTTTCGTGCGCCGCTTCACCGGAGCAACCCCGTCAGTGTGTACGTGAGCTTCTACGCCTACGTGCGCGGGGTGATCGGCTGCCTGCGCGGCGAGGCGCGCACCGTGCTGCCTCCCCGCACGGTGGCGGCGGTGGCGGGGGCCGACTGGGCCGCGCCCGCCGGCAGGGTGCAGTTGATTCCCGTGCGCCTGGTGGGCAGGGCGCCGAGCGGAGTGCCGCTGGTGGTGCCCGTGCACGAGCTCGGCTCGCGCTCCCACCTGGTCACGGCGCTGCCGCTGACCGACGCCATCGCCGTGGTGCCGCCCCGCCCGGCTGGGCCCGCCGGTGAGGCGGGAGTGCGGCGCGCTGGCGAGCTCGAGGGAGCGGGGCTGGCCGGCGCTGCCGCAGCGCCGCGCGGCCAGCGCGGCGTGAGCGCGGGCGACCGGCTTGAAATAATCCCGGTGGGGTGGAGCGCCCAGCCCGCCCAGCATCCCGCAGACTACGAAGAAAAGGACAGCGATTGACCGCCCGCCCACCCTGCCTAGCCCCGACCGGGCCGCCCCCGCCCTCTGCCTGACCCACCTGCGCGCGGACGGCGCGGCCTACATGGTGGACGTGACAGCCAAGCACCCCACCGTGCGCAGCGCCACGGCGGTGGCGCAGGTGGTGGTCTCCGAGACGGTGATGGGGGCGCTGCATGGCGGGACGGTGCCCAAGGGCGACGTGCTGGCGGTGGCCCGCATCGCCGGGATCCAGGCGGCCAAGCGCACCCCGGAGCTGCTGCCGCTGGCCCACGTGATCGGGGTGCACGGCTGCGAGGTGGACCTGGCGCTGGAGCCCGACCACGTGGCCATCACCGCCACCGTGCGCACCGCCGACCGCACCGGGGTGGAGATGGAGGCTCTCACAGCGGTGACCGTGGCGGCCCTGACCGTGGTGGACATGGTCAAGGGGGTGGACAAGTCCGCCGCCATCCGCGAGGCGAAGATCGTGGCAAAGTCCGGTGGGCGCAGCGGCGATTGGGTGCGGCCACAGGCCGGTTAGCGGCTGCGCCTGCGGGCCGGCTAGTGGGTGCGCCTGCGGGTCCGGTCGCGGTTGCGTCGGCGGGCCGGCTAGCGCGGGTGGTCGCCCCCGTTTAGTTGGTCGATGACGTGGGAAATGAGCGGGCCGACCACCTCGACGGCGTCTGAGACGCCGCCGCGCGAGCCCGGTGCGTTGACCACCAGCGCGGCCTGCGGCCCGCGCGAGGTTATGCCCACCAGGCCCCTGCTCAGGCAGGCCATGGGGGCGTGCTGTTCGCCCCGGCGCCGGATCGCGTCCGCGACGCCGTCCAAGCGGGCGGCCAGGAGCGGCGCGGTGGCCTCCGGGGTGACGTCCCGGGGGGAGACGCCGGTGCCGCCGGTGGTGAACACCAGGCGGGCGCCTGCGGCGATGGCGCGGCCAATGGCGGCCTGGATCTGGGCCTGGTCGTCCGGTACGACGTCGACCTGCCTGGCCTCCACGCCGTACTCGGCCAGCAGCTTCGCCGCCAGGGGGCCGGAGAGGTCGGTAGCCTCGCCGCGCGAGCAGCGGTCCGAGACGGTGATGACGTGGGCCGCGATGGTCATGGCGTTTCTCCTTCCACCGCCGAGCCTAGTGGGCGGAGGAGGGGCGGGTGGCAGGTGGGGGAGCGGCGAGGAGCCCCCCGGAAGCCATATAAGCGGGCGGCACCCCTGTTAAAGGGGGAAATTGGGGGTGGAAAACGGCCTCCAATCGCTTTCCGGCGGGATGGACCCCAATTTACACTGGCCGAGTCCGCTCTATTTGGAGGCATCATGAAGTATCGTTCCCTCGCCGCACTCGGCGCCGTAGTCGCAGCACTCGCGCTGGCGGGCTGCTCGTCCTCCGGTCAGACCCCCGCCAAGGAATCGGCCGCGCCGGCCGAGAGCCAGGCCGCCACCCAGGCGGCGCCCGCCGAGGTACAGGACGCCACCTTGACGGTGTTCGCCGCCGCCTCCCTGAAGGAGACCTTCACCGAGATGGAGGCGATCTTCGAGGAGGCCAACCCGGGCGTGGACGTGGTGCTGGACCTACAGGGCTCCCAGGACCTCGTCGCGGCCCTCGAGGCGGGCGCGCCCGCCGACGTGCTGGCCACCGCCAACACCTCCACGATGGAAAAGGCCCAGGGCGGCGACCTGGTGGAGGAGCCCGCAGTCTTCGCCACGAACGTGCTCACCCTGATCGTCCCCGACGGCAACCCGGCGGGCGTGACCGGACTGGACGCCTCCCTGGACGGCAAGAAGCTGGTCATCTGCGCCCCCGAGGTCCCCTGCGGCAAGGCCACCAAGAAGCTGACCGAGGCGCTCGACGTCAGTCTGACCCCGGTGTCCGAGGAGCAGAAGGTCACCGACGTGCGCGGCAAGGTTGCCTCCGGTGAGGCGGACGCGGGCATCGTCTACCGCACCGACGCCAACGCCGAGAAGGACCGCACCGACGAGGTCCCGATCGTGGGCACCGAGCAGGCCACCAACACCTACCCGATCGCCGTGGTCAAGAACGCCCCCAACGCCGAGCTCGCCAAGAAGTGGGTGGAGCTTGTCCTGTCCGACCAGGGCCAGTCCATCCTCGGCAACGCGGGATTCGGACCCGGCAAGTAACGCCGGTGCCGGTGCGGGGTGGCGGGAAACCCGCCACCCCGCACCGCTGATGAGTAACGACGCGCCAGCCGCGCACACGAACTAAAGGAAGGGAACACAGGTGCTGATCGGCCTGCGCAGGCGCACCCCCGACGCCTCCCCGCTGCCCCGCTGGGTCAACCTGCTCGCCCTACTGGGCCTGGCCTTCATGGTGGTACCGATGCTGCTGATGGCCAGCCGGGTGCCCTGGCTGGAACTACCCAAGCACCTCTCAGCCGACTCCTCCCAGGACGCCCTCTGGCTCTCGCTGCGCACCAGCGCGCTCGCGGTGGCCATCGACCTGTTCCTGGGCATCCCGCTGGCGGTCTGGCTCGCCAAGGGATTCAGGGGAGTGCGGGCCGTGCGCATCGCGGTCGCCCTCCCGCTCTCCCTCCCCCCGGTCGTGGCCGGAATGGCGCTGATCTCCGCCTTCGGGCGCAAGGGGCTGATCGGCGGATTCCTGGACTCCATTGGCCTGGGGGTCACCTTCACCACCACCGCCGTGGTGCTGGCCCAGGTGTTCGTCTCCCTGCCCTTCCTGGTGGTCACGCTGGAGGCCGCGCTCCGGGCTCGCCCGCGCGGACTGGAGGAAACCGCTGCCTCCCTGGGCGCCAGCCCCACCCGGGTGCTGCGCAAGATCACCCTGCCCATGGTCCTGCCCGGCCTGGCGCGCGGTACCGCCCTGGCCCTGGCTCGCTGCTTGGGAGAGTTCGGCGCCACCCTAACCTTCGCGGGCTCCCGTCAGGGCGTCACCCGCACCATGCCCATCGAGATATACCTGGCCCGTGAGGGCGGCCAGGACGCCGCCCTCGCCCTGGGCATGCTGCTGGTACTCATGGCCATAGCGGTGGTGGCGGTAACGGAGTGGCCGGGGCGGCGACGTCGTCCAAACGGCGCGGACGCGCAGGCAGAAAGAGAAGGCGAAACAGCCGGCGACGGTGAAGTCCTACCCGGCCCCGGTCGGGGCGCGCCGCAGGGGCAGGCGAACCCAGGGGGAGAGGTTAAAGGTGTGGGAGAGCCGGCCGGTGTCCTCGTCAACGGCAAGATCGCTCAGCGCGGCTGGGAGATTGACCTGCGCCTGCCGGCAGGGCAGGTCAGCGCCATCATGGGTCACAACGGGGCCGGCAAGTCCACTCTTGCAGAGGTCCTCTCCGGCCGTCTCGCCCTGGACTCCGGCGAGGCTCGCATCGGCGAGCAGATGGTGGACGGCCCGCACACGTTCGTGCCCGCCCGCAATCGCGGGGTGGCGATGCTCAGCCAGGATCCCAAGGTATTTGGGCATATGACCGTGCTAGACAACGTGGCCTTTCCGCTGCGTTGCCAGGGTTATCCGCGCGCCCGCGCCCGCGCAGTGGCAATGGAGCAGCTGCGGTTGGTGGGCTGCGCGGGCCTGGCGCGCAGTAGGGGCGATGAGCTCTCCGGGGGGCAGGCCGCCCGCGTGGCGCTGGCCAGGGCGCTGGCCCTGGAACCCCGACTGTTGATATTGGACGAGCCCACCGCCTCCCTGGATGTGGAGGCCACCGCGCTCGTCAGCCGCATCGTGGTGCAGCGTCTGGCCCGCTCGCGCACCACCATCCTGCTGATCACCCACGACCTCGCCGAGGCCATGCAGCTGGCCTCCCACCTAGTGGTGCTCGACAGCGGCAGGGTGGCCGAGGAGGGCCAGACCGCCAAGATCATGGCCCGGCCCGGCTCCGCCTTCGGTGCCCGCCTGGCCGGCCTCAACGTGATCCAGGGCCTGGCGCACCCGGACCAGGACGGCCTTTGGGGAATCCAGGTGGGGCCCGCCCGGCTCGTGGCGGCCGCCGAGACGGGAGAGGCGCGCGCGGCGTCCGGCGACCTGCCGGGCGGCGGCCCGGCGGACGGCGGCGTCTCGATGGCCATGCTGTTCGCGCCGGAGTCCGTGGCCCTCTTCCCCACCGCCGCCCACGGCTCGCCCCGCACCGCCATCCCGGCCACCATCGAGGCGGTCGAGATTCAGGCGGGCCTGGCCACGACCACGCTGCGCATCCCGGACGGCCAACTCATCCGCGCCCGCGTCACCGCAGCGGCGTGGGCCGAGCTGGGGCTGGCCACCGGGCAGCGCGTCGAGGCGCAGGTCAAGGCCACCCAGGTGCGCGCCATCCACCTCCCCGCCAGGAGCGCCGACTAGCGGTGCCGGCGGGGATCATCACGCCTCGGGCGGCCAGCGCTCTGGGCCCTAGGCCTGCGTTGGCCAGGGCGCGCGGAGCCAGAGCTGCGGGGGGCCTAGAATCGCGGGCCAGGCTCGATGAAACCCGGTCCGCCGCGCAGCGTGTAGGCCAGGAACGAGCGGAAGTCATCGGTGACCGAGACCTCGAGCAGGTCCTCGTCCCCGAGCGCGGTCTGACCGGTCAGGCCAAGGGTCTCCAGGCTGGCCAGGGTGGGGGTGGCGGCCTCCAGGACGTCCTCGGCGCTGACGGGAGAATCCTCGTCGAACTCCCAGTCCAGGCCCTCCATCATCTCGCTCAGGCGCTCCAGCTTGGCGGCCATCAGCTTGCCCATGGTCGCTTCGCGGAAGTGGAGCACCTCCGCCACGGCGGCGTCGTCGGGCTCGTCCGGCAGCGCGTCCCACGGCGCGTCCAGCTCCGCCTGCAGGTCGGTGAGGCGGGGGGAGCGCGCCATGTCCAGCAACACGATCAGGGAGGCCTCGTGCTCGAACTCGTTCAGGGAAATCGGCAGGTGCGTGGCAATCTGGTGGGCAAGGCGGAACGGGTCCTTGGCGCAGACGCGGGCCGCAGCGGTCAGGACCAGGCGGCCGTCAACGAAATCGGCCAGGTCCAGGTTACGCAGGGCCACTGTGATCACCTCGCCGGTGGTGATCAGGACAGAGGCCTGGGCGGCAGTGCGCGTCGCGGAATCCGCGTCAACGCTCCCCTCGGCGGTGTCGGCGTCGCAGGCGGCCTCGTCGGTGGCAACGTCGTCCGCCCACATGGCCGCCATGCTCTCCAGGCCGTCGGCGAGCAGGAACTCATCCGCAAAGAAATCCGGATCCCGCAGACGGTCCAAGACCTCCGGGCTCGGGGTAAGGCCGACTGCGGACCCCAGGGCGATGTACGACTCACCCGTTAGGAAACCCTCCTCGTCAGTCGGCAGGCCTTCCCCGATGACCGCCAGCACGTTGCGCACCTTTTCGGTGACGCGCGCCGCGATCTCGTCGTCCATCTGCACGATCTCGTTCAGCTTCGCGGCCCGCACCGCGTCGATCAGCCCCCGCTCCCCGGCCAGGGAGGTGTTCCCGAGCATCTGCACCAGGTCCGTGCGAGCCACCGGCAATCCCACCACCTCAGTGGGAGGCAGCGCGTGCGGGTGCGCCTCGTAGAAGTCGGGCGGGAACTCGTTGAGCGGTTCGGGATAGTTCAGGCCGAACGCGGCTCCATTAGCGGCCACGGAAACCTCCAGGGGTAGAAACGGACTGCGCCGCGTTGACGCAAGGCTGGGGCGGGTTGGAGCGGGGCGGGGTAACCGTGCCGTTACCCCGCCCCGCGTTACTGCAGCAATCTTGCCCTATCGGGCGGTGCTGGGGACGTCGATGTGGTCCGCAGTCGGTGCCTGCTGCTTCATCTTGCGGATGACCAGGTGCATCCAGATCAGCGTCACGCCGGTGATCAGCGTCATCACGACGAACGGCGTGGAGACGATCCCGGTCCACTGCTTGATGTAGGCAAACATCGGGGGCAGGAAGAAGCCACCCAGGCCACCCAGCATGCCAACCAGGCCGCCGACGCTACCCACGTGGTGCGGGAAGTAGGTGGGAATGTGCTTGTAGACGGCGGCCTTGCCGATACCCATCAGGCAGCCCACCAGGAACACCAGCAGCACCACCAGCCAGAGCGGCAGGCCGTAGGCATTGTTGTTGTCGTCCACGCCGCTGGGGATGGACAGCACCGTGAAGAGCGCGCCGATCGGCACGAACGTCAGGTACATGGTGGCGCGGGCGCCCCACTTGTCCGACATCCAGCCGCCCAGCGGGCGCAGCAGGGAGGCCGGGAAGATGAAGCTGGTGGTCAGCAGCGCCGCCGTGCTCAGGTCAGTCTTGAAAACGTCCTGGTAGTAGGTGGGCAGGATCGCCGAGTAGGCCACGTAGGCACCAAAGACGATGACGTAGTAGAGGCTGAAGCGCCACACGCGGATGTCCTTCAGGGGCTCCAGCATCACCGACATCTTGGCCGTGGCGCCCGGCTTGCGGTCCGGGGTGGGCGTGATGACCCACTGCAACACGCCGACGATCACCAGCAGGATGGCGTAAACGATAGGAATGAGGCGCCAGCCGCCGGGCAGGAATCCCATGACCACGGTGCCCGTGGTGGCCGCGATGATGGTGGGGCCTATGATCTTGGTGACCGAGGCGCCCACGTTACCTGCGCCGAAGATGCCCAGCGCCAGGCCCTTGCGGTGCTGGGTGAACCAGGCCGAGTTCCAGGCGATGCCAGCGGAGAAGGAGTTACCGACGATGCCCACGCAGAACGCGAGCACCAGCAGCATCGCGTAGCTGTCAGCGAAGGAAACCGCTAGTGAAGCCACCGCGCCTACGGCCATCATCACCGTGGTGACGATCTTGCCGCCGTAGCGGTCGGCCAGGATGCCCGCAGGCAGGCGCCACATGGAGCCGTTCAGCACGGCCACCGCAGCGATCCAGCTCAGCTGGACGTCGTTCAGACCGAACTCCTTGGCGATCGGCTTGCCCAGGATGCCGAACATGAGCCACACCGCAAACATGAGGGTGAAGGAGATCGTAGACATTGTGAGGACGCGGTATGCACCTGGCGCCTCTCGATGGACAGCTTTTGTTTCCACGGGTGACCTTCCAGCTACGGGGAGATAGAGAGAAGCAGTTCACAGACTAGTCGCAGCGGAAAGCATTTTGCACGGGTTGAGCCGTTGTGGATAGTTTTCCTTGGCGGCGGGGGAGGGCTGGGGCGGGGATTTGCCTGGGGTGCGCCTGACCGTCTCCAATGGGCCCTTTTCAAGGGTGTATGCCAGCATATTATTGAGGCGTGGAGTATGGGTGTGCGGCTGGCGCTGGTGAGTGCCTCCTGGTAGGGGCTCAGCAAGCCGCCGCGATGCTCACCGCCAACCTGGAACTCATCGGTTGCCGTCGGGCCGCGCGTGAGCGCTGAGCCGTATGTCTTGCGGGTGAGCTGAGCCGTGGGGCGTGGCCCACAGCGCCGAAACCTGCCCGCAGCCGTGTCGCTTTGGGCAGGTTTCGGCATAGTGGCCGGAGCCGGTGTTGGGCTCAGCGGTACCTGACGTCCGCAGAGAGCGTGTCCCAGGCTGCCTCGGCGGCGGCACCCACGTCGTCGGGGAACTCCAGGGAGTTCATGAACGTAAGCAGGTCGGGGTCGTCGGGCGCCAACTCGAAACCGGTGACCTCAACTGCGCCGCCCTCGACGTCGGTGTAGAAGGTGACGCTGGGCTTGTCATTCCACTCGAACAGCTCCACCTTCCAGGTGCGACCGGCGAACTGAACGTCCTCACCCGCCGTGCGGTCGTCAAAGAGGCCCAGATTGTGGTCCAACTCCTTCTGGGCGGTCGTGTGGGATTGGAAGGAGGGGGCGATCGTCCGGTCGTCCTCGGTCTTGAACCAGGCCTCCATGCACGAATCCCCGTTGTAGGGGTGAAGCTCGAACCCGCCCGGGATCTCGGCCTTGAACCAGACGAAGTCGCCCTTGCCGTCCCAGGCTGGCTCGGCGGTCTCGCTGGACGTGGTGGCCTCGGCGGGGGCCGACGCCCCGGCCTCAGTCGGCTTGTCCGCCTTGCCGCTGCAGCCGGCTAATCCCAGCGGCACGCACAGAGCTAGTGCGCACGCCCCAATCAGTAGGTTCCTTTTTCGCATGACCCTTCCTTTCCCTAATGCGTGGTCCGGCGAAGCCCGAGAGGTGAGATGGCGGAGGGGAAACTACCCAACGTGTAATACGGATCTCACAAAGGAGGGGCGCTGCGCGGGATTGCGGATAGGTCATGGCGCTTCGCGTCCGCCGGGCCGCAGACCCGCTGCACCGCAGGGCTGCAGGTTCGCAGTGGCCCTGTGGGCTTGGGCTGGCGGTCCGGACCGGGGAGCGCGGGATTCGACTCAGGCGGCGTGGGTCTCCAGCAGTGCCAGCACGGCGGCGGCGGACCTCGCCGCCGCCACCTCGACCCCCACGTGGAACTCCTGGTCCGCCAACCAATCCACAGCCACTTGATTCGCCGACTGGCCAGAAGTGGCTTCGTTTGTGGTCGCAGCGGTCGCCGTAGCAAAAGGGGAGCCCCGGCCGCATGCGCTACGCAGAGGCGGGTCGGGGCGTTCAACTCGAGTGTAGCGAACGTCTGGAGGGCAGGGAAGTGGGAACGTTCGATGTGGAGAGGGTCCTATCCGTCCTCCCAACACCGAGGCTTGCTCCGTACCTGCGCGAGACTGACGGAGACCAAGCGAAAGCGGCTCTTCCCATTTAAGGGTGTAGTTGGGGTTTGAATCCGCCTGCTTCGAGCAGGCTGCGGGTGATGTAGTTGGTCAGGTTGCGAAAGCCGAGTGCTGAGCCGCGTAGGTGTTCCAGGCGTCCGTTGAGTGCTTCGGTGGGGCCGTTGCTGGTCCTGGGATGGTCGAAGTAGGCCAGGATGTCACCGGCGCGTTTCTTCAGCGTTCGTCCCAGGGTGATGACCTCGCTCAGGGCGGCAGGTACGCCGCTAGAGATCGCGGTGATCAGTTCTTGCATGAGTCTTTTGCCCTTGGCCCGCTCGGGCTGACGGTAAGCGGCCACCATCTTCTGGTACACACCCCAGGTGACCTCGACTTGGGCATGGTCATCGTTGGCGAAGAGCGCGTCTAAACGCTTGCGCTGGGCAGGGGTGAGCAGGTCGCTACCGGTGTGCAGAGTACGGCGGGCCTTGTACAGGGGATCATCAGCCCGTCCCCGCCGTCCATGTAGTTCTTGCTGAACACGCCGACGACACTCATCAAGCGCCTGGCCTGCCAGGCGTACTACGTGGAAGGGATCGAGCACGGCCCTGGCCTGGGGCATTTCCTCGGTGGTGGCGGTTTTAAACCCGCTAAAACCGTCCATCGCGACCACTTCCACGCCATCTCTCCATGCTCGGGGCTGCTGGGCCAGCCAGCCCTTGAAAGCCTGCTTGGAGCGGCCCTGGACCATGGCGAGTAGCCGGGCAGGGCCAGTGCCATCCTTGACGGGGGTTAAGTCGATGACCACGGTTACGTACTTGTCACCTGCGCGAGTATGGCGCCAAACATGCTCATCCACGCCGATAACTCTGACTCCTTCAAGCCGGACGGGGTCGTTGATCAAGAGGCGCTGTCCTTCGGCCAGCACAGCATCGTTGGCGGTGGCGGGGCCACGGACAGGCCCTGAGCGATGCGGGATACGCTCAGGTGTTGACACACCAAGGCTTCCAACGCCCAACGCACCGCACGCCTCGATAGGCGTGCCCTGGGCTCAGCTGCCAGGTCCATGTTCTGACGCCATACGTGTGCGCATTCCTGGCAGCGGTAACGACGCACTCGCACTTCCAGTGTGGTGGGACGCCACCCAAAGGGCTCGTGAGCCAGCCGGCGCTTGACCGTGTCACGTGCCAGGCCTTGACATCCACACCGCCCACACCAGTCATCAGGCTCGACCAGGCGGCATTCCAGTATCGCCCGCTCAGGCTCGACACGCTGGCCAGTAACGACAAGACCAAGCTCGTCCAAGCCAGCAAAAGTAGTCAGATCAGGCGCGACGAAGGTAGCGTTGGACACGTTGAGGTCTTTCGTGTGGGCGGTGTGATGACTCCCATCATCGGAAGACCTCAACCCCTACCCACACACCAACACACCCTCCCCTGGATCACACCACCAATACACCCTCAATTGGGAAGAGCCGCGAAAGCTCTTGAGTTGTATCTATGGAACGCGAGAGTGGCGGGGGCTGCTCTGGAGCAAATTAGCCATTTGGAAATTCTCTTGAGACACTCCGTAGATAGGTGTTTGAGAGATGCGGCCCGGGAGCAGGTCGGGGGAATTCCTTGGTTCTTGCTGCCTGAATTCATGAATGGTGAAAGTGAGAAGGCGGTTGAGGCCGTCCGAATTCGTCTCCGCCCACAAGGTAGGGAGACGCGAGATCAGATTGTCGCGGGATTGTCCTTTGGGTTCTGGTCAGGATTTTTTGGGTCAAAGCGGGAGGAGCTCTGGAGATCAGAGTTGCATCACGTATTTCCCAACGGGAATGGTCAGCGGAAGCAGGTGAGCTCCCTGGTAGACCGGATCCGCAAGTTCCGGAATCGGGTGGCTCACCACGATTCGCTGTTAAGACAAGACGTGATGTTCCAGATCTCCCAGATTCAGCTCCTCGCAGAGCTGATCGACAGGGATCTTTCCGAGTGGATGAGGGAAAACGATCGGTCCAGCGAAATCATTGCCGCGCGTCCGGTATTTAAGAAGGACGAAGTCTGCATCGTGGCGGGGAGAAACGTGTGGAGCAACTACGCGAAGGCGGGGTGGATCGACCTTGTGGCATGGATGACGTTGCCTGTCAGGACCGTCCGCTCAGTGCCCACACGGCTGCGGTTGCGTGCATGTGCGCGAGCGATTGAGGGGTTAGTTGCACCTGTCGAGGGGTTAGTGAACCTATCGAGTAGTTACCCCAGCAGGTAACCCCTCAATTGGTGCACCAACCCCTCGGGAGGTGCACCAAAGGCTCAATAGGTCGACTAACCCCTCAACCGTTTGCGCAACACTGGCCCGGTACGGCCCGGGTGGCGGTCCGAGCGGTTGCCCGGACCGGCGGTTCGGGTCGGGGAGGGGGCACCCGGTTCAGACCGCCGCGGTCTCCAGCAGCGCCAGCACGGCGGTGGCGGATCGCGCCGCGGCCACATCCACCCCCACGTGGAACTCTTGATCTGCCGCCGGGCCGCAGAGGTCAGAGACCCCGCGCACCGACACGAACGGCACCCCGTAATCGCGGGCAACCTGTGCCAGCGCCACCGACTCCATGTCCACGCTCACCGCGCCCGGGAACAGCTGGCGTACCTGGGTGGCCGTGGCTGCGGTGACGAAGGAATTGCCGGTCAACATCAAGCCAAAGTGCACCCCGGCGCCGGGCGGCTCCTGGCCGGCCTGCGCCGCAGGAACCGCCCGCCGTGCAGCAGCCATCAGGGCGCCGTCGCCCTCGAAACGCGCAGGCTGGCGCGGGACCTGACCCAGCTCGTAGCCAAAGATGCGGGCATCGGCCTCGCTGTAGGCCAGGGCGGTGGAGACGCACACGTCGCGCACGTTCACCTCCACGCCCAGCCCCCCGGCCGTGCCCGCGCTCACCACGGGCACCGCCGCGCCCGGGTGGCGGGCCGCCAGCAGCTCCAGGGCCTGGGTGAGCGCGCTCGCCGCCGCCACCATGCCGATGTTGCACTCCACCAGCCACAGGCGCCGGCCCTGCACGGTCAGCGCGTGCGCGGGCACGCGCACCGGCAACTCGGCGCTGGCCTCGGCCGCCGCGTGGAACGGGGCGGCCTCCTCACTCATCGCGACCACCACGATCGCGGCGGGCAGGGCTAGCTGGGAAGTGCTCATCGAAACTCCTCGGGTCAAAAGCGGCAGTGGCGCGGCGCGGGCCCTAGCGCAGCCCGGTCCGGGTCCCTCCGGCCCGGTCGGTGGCTGCGCGGCCCGGTCGGTGGCTGCGCGGTGCGGTCGGTAGCCGCGCGGTGCGGTCGGTAGCCGCGCGGGCGGGGTTTAGAGGGCGGAGGGAGAGGCGTCGTCGGCCAAAACCTGCTCCCACTCGGAGCGGTGCTCCAAGAAGGCGGCCACCGCAGCCTGCGCGCCGGTCAGGGAGTGCGAGGCCCCCCACCCGCACTGCACCTCGTTAGCCGCAGGAACCTGCGCGGCGGCCAGGATGTCGCGGCAAGTGGCCTCCAAGATCGGCAGGAAGTCGGCCGGCTCGAGCCCCAGCGTGAGGGCGTAGAAGCCCGTCTGGCAGCCCATGGGGGAGAAGTCGATCAGCTTGTCCGTGTGGTTGCGCATCAACTCCGCGCTCAGGTGCTCAATCGAGTGCACCGCCGGCATCGACAGGTGCGCCACGTTCGGCTGGGTGAAGCGCACGTCGTACTTGATGAGCACATCCCCGCCCGGCAGCACCTTGCGGTCCGCCACCCGCACGTACGGGGCCGCCACCAGGCGGTGATCCAGGTTGAAGGACTCGGTGTTCATGCGCGGGGAATCAGTCATGCCCCCATTGTGGCAGCCGCGCCGCGCCCTGCCTCAGCTCGGCGTCCTCGACATGTACTCCACGGGTACATATCGCGCCGACGTATACCTTTTGGCCTCGAAAAGGTACATGAAGGCGGGTTTGTGTACCTTTTGGCTCCGAAAAGATACACGTCGCGTGTAGTGTGGCGGCGTGTGGACTAACCCGGACCTCCCGTACCAGGACCTCCCGCCGCTGCCTCCGGCGCAGGAGGTGGAGACGCGGGATGTGCTGAAAGCGGTGATCGACGCCGCGCGCTCGCTGGCTGCGCTCGACGCCGCCTGCCTGCGCCTGCCCAATCCGGACATCCTGTTCAACATGATCCCGCTCCTGGAGGCTCAGGCCTCCAGCGAGATCGAGAACATCGTGACCACGAACGACGAGCTGTTCCGCGCCGCCCACCTGCCCCAGGAGGGGGCACTCACCCCGGCGGTAAAGGAGGCGCTGTCTTATCGGCAGGCGTTGCGTGCGGGTGCCCAGTCACTGCAGGAGCGCCCTCTCCAGCTGAACACCGCAATCGAGGTGTGCAGCGTCCTGCAGGGACACGCCGTATCGATCCGACAAACCACGGGCACATACATCGGCAACCCGGTTACCAAGGCACGTATCTACACCCCGCCGGAGGGCAAGGAAACAATCGAGCGTCACATGAGCGCCTGGGAGCGCTTCCTGCACGGCGCTGATGGAATCGACCCCCTAGTGGGCATGGCGTTGCAGCACTACCAGTTCGAGGCCATTCACCCGTTCCCGGACGGCAACGGCCGAACCGGGCGCATCATCAACCTGCTCTACCTGATGGATAAGGGGGTGATCCGCCAGCCGGTGCTCTACCTGTCGGGCTACATAGTGCGCCACAAGGACGAGTACTACCGTCTGCTGCGCGCCGTCACCCGGGAGGACGCCTGGGAGGACTGGGTGCTGTTCGTGGTGCGCGGCTGCGGTGAGGTGGCGCGCTGGACGCTCCAGCTGGTCGACGACATTGCCGAGCTGCAGCGGGAAACGGAGCAGGCGGTGCGCACGGTGGTGTCCCGCGCCCCGGCGGCGGAGTTGGTGCGGCTGCTGTTCACAAAGCCGTACGTGCGCATCGACGACGTCGTCTCCGCAGGCCTGGCCCAGCGCGCGGCCGCCTCCCGCTGGCTGGATAGCCTGGTGCAGGCGCAGGTGCTCACTTCGGAGAAGGCGGGCCGAAGCCTGGTGTTCGTCAATTCCCCGTTGTTGCGCCTGATGTTCGGCTCGGCGCTGTCGGCGTGAGCACTCGTGCGACCATTGTCCACATGTCGGATACGTTGCGAGCAGGAGTGAAAGTGAGCGGGGAGGCCACGGCGCAGCCCGTGCTGCCCGCCGCGATGATGGCCGGCAGCGCGCCGGCGGCCACCGCCCAGCGCCCGCTGTCCGTGTTCGACATCTTCCGCGTCGGCATCGGCCCGTCCTCCTCCCACACGGTCGGCCCCATGCGCGCCGCCTACGTCTTCGCCCGCCGCCTGGGCGCCCTCCTGGACGCCCCCGCCGGCCAGAGCGCCGAAGCCGCCGCCCGCCTGGGCCGCGTCACGGTGGAACTGTTCGGCTCCCTGGGCGCCACCGGCCGTGGCCACGCCACCGACCGCGCCGTCCTGCTCGGCCTGGCCGGCCACAAGCCCGAGTCGGTCAGCAGCGCCATCGTGGCCGACGCCCTGCCCCACCTCGCCGCCACAGGCACCACCCCCGTGGCCGGCCGCGAGCTGCCCTTCGACATGGCGCGCGACATCTTCTTCCTGCCCGGCACCGTCCTGCCCTACCACGTCAACGGCCTGCGCCTGCGCGCCTACGCCCAGTTGGACGACGCTCCGCCCGCCTCCCCCCTCAACGCGGCCGCCCCGAGTGGCGGTGCTGGTGGGGGCGGCGAGGAGGGCGTCGTCGGCCCCGAAAACCAGGCAGGGGCACTGCTACTAGAGGGCGTGTTCTACTCCGTAGGCGGCGGCTTCGTCATGGAGCAGGTGGGCGGCAGCCTGGAGGCGCCGCAGTGCCAGGCCCTGGCCAGCGCCTCCACGCGCGCGCTGCACTCCATCCCCGCGCCCTACCCGTTCTCCACCGGCGTGGAGCTGCTGGAGCACGCAGAGGCTGCCGGACTGCGCGTCTCAGAGGTGGTGCGCGCCAACGAGGAGGCCGCCCGCTCGCGCGAGGAAGTGGATGCCTACCTGGATCGCATCATGGACGTCATGGAGGAGTGCATCGAAGCTGGCTGCACCACCCACGGCGTGCTGCCCGGCGGCCTGAACGTGCCCCGGCGCGCGGCCGTGCTGGCCCAGCAGCTCATGAGCCGCTCACCCTACCCCACCAACACCTGGCGCGACGCCAGCGACCCCATGGCCGGGATCGACTGGGTCAATCTCTACGCGCTCGCGGTGAACGAGGAGAACGCCGCCGGGCACCGGGTGGTCACCGCCCCCACCAACGGCGCCGCCGGGGTAGTGCCCGCCGTGCTGGAGTATTACCTGCGGTTCGTGCCCGGCGCCTGCCGCGAGGGCGCGCGCGACTTCCTGCTGGCCGCCACCGCCGTGGGCGCTTTGATCAAGACCAACGCCTCCATCGCCGGGGCAGAAGTGGGCTGCCAGGGAGAGGTGGGATCGGCCGCCGCGATGGCCGCCGCTGGTTTGGCCGACGCCCTGGGCGGCACCCCCCTCCAGGTGGAGAACGCCGCAGAGATCGCCATGGAACACAACCTGGGCCTCACCTGTGACCCAGTGGCCGGGCTGGTGCAGATCCCCTGCATCGAGCGCAACGCGATCGCCGCCGTGAAGGCCATCAACGCCGCCCGCATGGCCCTGTGGGGCGATGGGCGCCATCAGGTCAGCCTGGACACCGTCATCGAGACCATGCGCCAGACCGGGCAGGACATGCTCTCGAAGTACAAGGAGACCTCGCAGGGCGGGCTGGCCGTCAACGTCGTGGAGTGCTGAGCGCGGCGCGGTGCGCCGGCGGGGGCGGCGGGTGGAACGTCGGCCAAACTCCTAATTTAGGGGCAATTAGGAGGTGTCAGGAGCTTGTTAGTTGGCGCATGCGGGAAGGAAAGTCTCGCGCCGTCCACCACTCCATTCGTTTGCCGCTGCGGCTACCGACGATCAGGCCCGCTTCTTCCAGTCCTTGGAGATCAGTGCGGGCAGTCTGGTTGGAAACCTCGTAGCGCTCCTGGTATCCCGACACGGTAAGCATGACCGACGGCTTCACGAGCAACGAGGCGAGCAGGTCGCATTGCCGAGAGTTGAATCCGGCGCCTGCCAGTGTGGGAGACAAGGTCAGGCGCTCATGCTCCTTCCTAGCCAGGTATGTCTCGAGGTCGTTGATCGCGCGCACGACGATCCGGGCCTGGTGGAGCAGGAAGTGGGTCAGGTCGCCCTCGTCGTACTCGACGTGTAGGAACGCGCGGGCGTACTGGGCCGGGGCCTGGCGCAGGAGTCGGGAGATGGAGAGGTACTCGGTAAGGAAGAAGCCGTGGTGCAGCATCGACCAGTAGAAGATCGCGCGGGCCAGGCGGCCGTTGCCGTCTGAGAAGTAGTGGTCGTGGCCCACCATGAAGTGCAGGATCATCGAGCGGATCAGCGGCGGGGTGTAAGGGGAGTCGCCGCCGTCCCGCCCGGCGTTGGCGAAGTCGCAGAGTCCCTGCAAGCGGGCGGGGAGCTCGGCGGTCGGGGGCGGGACGTGGAGCACCTGCTCATCGGTGTGGTCGGCGTAGATCCGCACGCGCTCCTCGCCGGGTTGCTGCAAGCGACCTGCCTCGGCAGCAGGCAGCGTCCCCTCGGTCAGCACCCGGTGGATCTCGCAGACTAACGCCGGCGTGAGCGGGTCGTCCCGGCGCTGCGAGATCAGCTGCATGGCGGCGAAGTTGTTGGCCACCATTCGTTCGCCCTTGTCCTTGGGCTTGCGGCGGCTGCGCAGCATCTCCTTGGCCACGGCGCGGGTGGTAGAGGCGCCTTCGAGTTGACTGGAAGTGATGGCCTCCTCCTGGAGCGAGGTGAGGAGGTAGCTACGTGGGGAATCCGTCAGAGAGGGTTGCGAGATCTGGAGGGTGCCGGCTGCGCGGCGGGCGATTTCTTCGATTAGGCGCAGCAGCTCGCCGGGGATGTTGTAAGTCAGGGGGGAGCCGTCCACGAGAGTGAAAGGCGTGGACTGTGCCGACTGCCTGCGCGCCTCCCTTATCGCGGCCCAGACCAGCTCGCGAGGGGGAAGGTTGGGAGGTAGTGGGTGGTAGAGAACGTCGTCCCAGGTGGGGTACCCGGCCTGGCTGATCTCCCGCGCCGCAGTTGTAGTGGCTTGCCACTTCTCCATGGCGGAGGCGGGCTGGCCCTCGCTGCGAAGAAGCGCCAAGAGGGCGGGCTCATCCCAGTGTGGGGGGCGAGCGGGAGTCTTCATGGGGAAATCCTATGACAGATCTCCTAATTTAGGAGAAATTAGGAAATGGTAGGAGTTTGCGAGGGTGGGACTGTGGTGAGGCTGGGCCGATGGGTGGCGTTCGGCGGGTGCCGGTCGGTCTCTCGCCGACTCTCCCGGACGCGAGCGTTATCAAATCGTTATATCCACCGTTGTGGAGGGATGTGCATAGAGGTTATCCCCAGGTGTGAATAACACTGGTGTAGTTCACCGCATCTATCGCCGGGAGCTTGGTCGCCGGGGCAGGCGGCCGGGCCGGCGTGGCCGGATGGCGGAGTGGGGCCAAATGTTGGTGGTGGGTGAGACGGTGGTCGCATGTTCCTATCGACCGAGGTTATGCGGGCGCCGGCGGGTGGGCGGCGTCGTCCATGTGGGCTATCCACAGGGGGCGGCACGGTTCTGAGGGCGACACGCCCGACCACAGCATCTTGGGGTGGTGGAAGGGATCGACCCCAAGGGGTAGTGTTCAAACCCGTCGCACCGGCATGGCCGCGAACAAATGACATCTGTGTAGTTTGGGTGGATTTCGCCCCGAAACAAGGAGCCAGCAATGAGCATCACGGTCTACTCCAAGCCCCGCTGCGTGCAGTGCGACGCCACCTACCGCGCCCTCGACAAGGCCGGTGTGGAGTACACGGTCGTTGACCTCACCCAGGACGCCGCCGCCCTGGACATGGTGCGGGAGCTGGGCTACTCCCAGGCGCCCGTCGTCATGGCCGGCGAGGAGCACTGGGCGGGCTTCCGCCCCGACCGCATCAAGGTCGCCGTGGCCGCCGTCCAGGCCGCCGCTCCCGCAGCAACGCTCGCCGCGATCTGAGACTGAGGGGGAAGGGCGATGGAAGGGCAGCCGTACCTCGTCTACTTCTCCTCCACCACTCACAACACGCAGCGGTTCGTTGAGCGGCTCGGGGTGCGCAGCGCGCGTATCCCCCTCCTGCCCAAGGAAGCACCCCTGGAGGTGCACGAACCCTACGTGTTGGTAGTGCCCACCTACGGGGGCGGGTCCATCAAGGGTGCCGTCCCCAAGCAGGTCATCAAGTTCCTCAACGTGAAGGAAAACCGAGACCTCTGCCGGGGAGTCATCACCTCCGGCAACATCAACTTCGGAGAGGCCTACGGGCTGGCGGGAGACATCGTTGCCGCCAAGCTGGAAGTTCCCCTGCTCTACCGATTCGAACTAATGGGAACACAAGACGACGTGGAAACCGTCACGGAAGGGTTGAGGAAGCTGTGGCAGAAACTTTGACGGACACCGGGGTGGAGGAAAGCGGCCCGGGCCTGGACTACCACGCCCTGAACGCGATGCTCAACCTGTACGACGCGGACGGCAAGATCCAGTTCGACGCTGACCGCGCCGCCGCCCGCCAGTACTTCCTGCAGCACGTCAACCAGAACACCGTGTTCTTCCACGACCTGGAAGAAAAGCTCAAGTACCTGGTGGACGAGGGCTACTACGAGGGCCACGTGCTGGACCAGTACGACCCCGCCTTCATCAAGGCCCTGTTCAAGCAGGCCTACGCCCACAAGTTCCGCTTCCAGACCTTCCTGGGCGCCTTCAAGTACTACACCAGCTACACGCTCAAGACCTTCGACGGCAAGCGCTACCTAGAGCGCTTCGAGGACCGCGTGTGCATGGTGGCCCTCACCCTGGCGCGTGGGGATGAGAAACTGGCCAAGCAGCTCGTTGACGAGATCATCGAGGGCCGCTTCCAGCCCGCCACCCCCACCTTCCTCAACTGCGGCAAGGCCCAGCGCGGCGAGCTGGTCTCCTGCTTCCTGGTGCGCATCGAGGACAACATGGAGTCCATCGCGCGCGGCGTGAACGCGGCCCTACAGCTATCCAAGCGCGGCGGCGGCGTGGCCCTGCTGCTGAGCAACCTGCGCGAGTACGGCGCCCCCATCAAGCGCATCGAGAACCAGTCCAGCGGCGTCATCCCGGTGATGAAGCTACTGGAGGACTCGTTCTCCTACGCCAACCAGCTGGGAGCCCGCCAGGGCGCGGGCGCGGTCTACCTGCACGCCCACCACCCGGACATCATGCGCTTCCTGGACACCAAGCGGGAGAACGCGGATGAGAAGATCCGCATCAAGACCCTCTCCCTGGGCGTGGTGGTCCCAGACATCACCTTCGAGCTGGCCCGCAACAACGAGGACATGTACCTGTTCTCCCCCTACGACGTGGAGCGCGTCTACGGCGTGCCGTTCGCGGAGATCAACGTGACCGAGCGCTACCGCGAGATGGTGGACGACGGCCGCATCCGCAAGTCCAAGATCAAGGCCCGCGAGTTCTTCCAGACCCTGGCTGAGATCCAGTTCGAGTCCGGCTACCCGTACCTCATGTTCGAGGACACGGTGAACAAGGCCAACCCGATCGAAGGCAAGATCACCCACTCCAACCTGTGCTCGGAGATCCTGCAGGTCTCCACCGCCTCCAAGCTGAACGAGGACCTCTCTTACAGCCACGTGGGCAGGGACATCTCCTGCAACCTGGGCTCCATGAACATCGCCATGGCGATGGACGCCAAGGACCTGGGTAAGACGGTCGACGTCGCAGTGCGCGCCCTGACTGCGGTCAGCGACTTCACCTCCATCAAGTCCGTGCCGTCCATTGACCGCGGCAACCGGGAGTCCCACGCCATCGGCCTGGGCCAGATGAACCTGCACGGCTTCCTGGCGCGCGAGCACATCTTCTACGGCAGCGAGGAGGCGCTGGACTTCACCAACGTCTACTTCGCCACCGTGCTGTTCCACGCCCTGAAGGCATCGAACAAGCTGGCCATCGAGCGCGGCGAGCGCTTTGCGGAGTTTGAGAAGTCCACCTACGCCAGTGGCGAGTTCTTCGAGAAGTACCTGACCACCGAGTTCGCGCCCACCACTCAGCGGGTCAAGGAGCTCTTCGCCGGGCACACCCTGCCCACCATCGAGGACTGGAAGGTGCTGGCCGCCTCGGTGCGCGAGCACGGTATCTACAACGCCTACCTGCAGGCCATCCCGCCCACGGGCTCGATTAGCTACATCAACAACTCCACCTCCTCCATTCACCCGATCGTCTCCAAGGTGGAGATCCGCAAGGAAGGCAAGCTGGGGCGCGTCTACTACCCGGCTCCGTTCATGACGAACGAGAACCTGGAGTACTACCAGGACGCCTACGAGATCGGGTATGAGAAGGTCATCGACACCTACGCGGTGGCCACCCAGCACGTGGACCAGGGCCTGTCCCTGACGCTGTTCTTCAAGGACACCGCCACCACGCGCGACATCAACCGCGCCCAGATCTACGCCTGGCGCAAGGGCATCAAGTCCATCTACTACATCCGCCTGCGCCAGATGGCGCTCAGCGGCACCCAGGTGGAGGACTGCGTCTCCTGCGTCCTGTGACCTGACCGGGTGAAAGCCACTGTGGGGGCCGCCGAAAGGCGGCCCCCACAGGTGTTTGTGCCACCCCGGGCATTTGCACCCAGCCGCGATGGCCGGTGCCCGGCTGCATAGCTTCTCCTACCCCAGTCGTCGCGCCAGGCGTCCCTGGGCAGTCCGCCTACTCGTCCCCGGGCAGCGGGACGTCGTCCACCCCGTCCAGGCCGGTGCCGGACAGCGGGCCGGGGGTCACCAGCGGCACACCGTAGACCTTGCGCAGCACCCCCACAGCCACGTAGTGCCAGCAAGTCAGCACTAGGAAGGCCAACAGCCCGCCGCCTCCGGCCAACGCGACGAGCCGGTAGGTAAAGGTGCCGCCGGCGGCGCAGATGATGATGTTCTGGAGGTCCTTGTCGAACTCGGTGTGCCTCCGGTGTCGCCAGAAGTAGGCCACCCGGAATACGCCGAGCAGGGCGCTGAGCGCCATTCCCGTGTACAGGAACTGGACAGCGTAGGCGGGGAAGAAGCGTTCCATAGCCAGCAGCAGCCCGAACGGCACGAATGCCGCCACGGCGCCCACCGCGAGGGAGCGGCCGTTCAGGCGTTCTAGCCACGCGGGCGGCTTGAGCAGGCTGTATTGGTGCGCGGGAGTCTCCACTGGAACCTCGCTTCAGGTCTTGGGCCGGGTGTCGGGCCGGTCCGCTCTGAGTTGCTGCGCTATTGCAGCATTCCGTGGCGGCGCGCCCGGCCCCGGTCGTTGGGCCTTTCCTGCCGAGAATACGGGCAGCAGAGGGCGGACGTCCCCGGCCGCCCACGCCTTGTCTCGGCAACGCCAACATACGGGTTTCTCTCCGCCGCGTGCGCCCTCCCGCAGGAGCGCGCGTCCGTCCCCTTCTCCTCCTCACTGACGATGCGCCCCTTTTGCTGACGCGATAGCCTGAATCAGGTCCCGTGCGCGGAAACGGCAGGCTGGCCGATCCCGGCTCGTCCCTCCGTCTGCCGCCCGGGACACCTGCCCTGACTCGCTGGGGTGCTTGCCTTGACCGACCGGGGTGTTTGCTCTGACTGGCCGGGGTGCCCGCCCCGGCCAGTCAGGGCCCCGGCTGCGGCCCCACCGGCCGCAGCCACGCAATTGGCGGCGCCGCGCTCTACCCAGTAGCCACGGCGCCGCCCCCAGCTCTGGGAAGGCCCCCGGTGTTAATGAAACTCCTGGCGCGCTACTCGCGCCCATACAGTTGGCAGATTGTGCTCGTCGTGGTGCTGCAGGCCGTGGCCGTGGCCGCCATGCTGTACGTGCCCACGTTGAACGCTGACATCATCGATAAGGGCGTAGCCACGGGAGACACCGACTTCATCTGGCGCACCGGCGGCTACATGCTGCTGGTCAGCCTGGGGCAGATCGTCGCCTCCATCCTGGCCACCCTGCTGGGCGCCTACGTGGCGATGGCAGTGGGCCGCGACCTGCGCGCGGACATGTACGGCAAGATCAGCTCCTTCTCCTCGCGCGAGATCGCCAAGTTCGGCCCCGGCTCGCTCATCACCCGCTCCACGAACGACGTGTTGCAGGTCCAGACTCTGCTGATGATGGGCTCGACGATGCTGCTGATCGCCCCGCTCATGGCAATCGGTGGCGTGGTGTTGGCGCTGCGGCAGGACGCCAAGCTCTCCTGGTTGCTGGCTATCTCCGTGCCGCTCCTGCTGGGCATCATGGGCCTGATCGTGGCGCGCATGGTCCCGGCCTTCCGCACGTTCCAGGACAAGCAGGACGCGATCAACCGGGTGATGCGAGAGCAGCTCACCGGCATCCGCGTGATCCGCGCATTCGCCCGCGAGAAGGTGGAGCAGGACCGCTTCGATACCGCCAACCGCGAGCTGACGTACTACGGCGAGCTGATCGGCCGCCTGTTCGTGGTGATGTTCCCGCTGGTCATGCTGATCCTCAACGTCACGATCGTGGGCGTGATCTGGTTTGGCGGTATTGAGATTGACCGGGGCACTACTCAGATCGGCACCCTGTTTGCCTTCATGAGCTACGTCATGCAGATCCTGATGGGCGTGGTGATGGCCTCCTTCCTGGGCGTGCTTGCCCCGCGCGCGGCCGTCTCTTCCCAGCGCATCGGGGAGGTGCTGGAGACCAACTCCACGCTGGTTGCCCCCGCCGCGCCCGCCACAGAGCACCCGCGCCCGGGCGAGGTGGAGTTTGACGACGTCACCTTCGGCTACCCCGGTGCGGAGGCGCCCGTGCTGCACGGCCTGTCCTTCACGGCCGCCCCCGGCTCCACGCTGGCAATCGTTGGTGCCACGGGCTCGGGCAAGACCACCCTGGTCTCCCTGATTCCCCGCCTGGTGGACGTCACCTCCGGTGCGGTGCGCGTGGGCGGCGTGGACGTGCGGGACACCGCCGCTGCGGACCTGGTGGGGCGCGTCTCGCTGATTCCGCAGCGCCCCTACCTGTTTGCGGGCACCATCGCCTCCAACCTGCGCCTGGGCCGCCCTCAGGCCACCGACGAGGAGCTGTGGCACGCCCTGGAGATAGCCCAGGCCCGCGACTTCGTGGCAGCCAAGGAGGGCGGCCTGGAGGCCAAGATCGCCCAGGGCGGCACCAACGTCTCCGGTGGCCAGCGCCAGCGTCTGTCCATCGCCCGCGCGATCGTGCACCAGCCGGACGTGTTCGTCTTCGACGATTCCTTTAGCGCCCTGGACCTGAACACAGATGCGCGCCTGCGCGCCGCCCTATGGGAGGCGCTGCCTCACACCACGAAGATCGTGGTGGCGCAGCGCGTCTCCACGATCACGCAGGCGGACAAGATCGTCGTCCTTGACGAGGGCCGCGTGGTGGGGGAGGGCACCCACGACGAACTGCTAGCAACCAGCGAGGTCTATCGAGAGATCGTTGCCTCCCAGCTCGGTGCGGAGGTGGAGCGATGAAAAAGCACGCAACCAAGCAAACAGTGGACCACGCGACCGGCCACGCCAACGCGCGAGCAGGCGGCCACGCCAACGCGCGAGCAGCCGGCCGCGCCAACGCCCACGAGGACGAGGCGGACCTGATTGAGAAGGGCCGCCAGGCCTCCAGCGCGATGGGCCCGGAGCAGGCCCCCGGCAAGGCGGCCAACTTTGGCCCCTCCTTCCGGCGCATGCTGGGCATTTTGGCCCCGCACAAGGGCAAGGTGATCGCTTCGGTCGTCCTGTCTGTGGTCTCTACGGCCCTGATCGTGTGGGCCCCCAAGGTGCTGGGACGCGCCACCAACTTGATCTTCGAGGGCTTCATCTCCCGTCACCTGCCCGCAGGTCTTTCCCAAGAGCAGCTGGTGGAGGGTATGCGCGCCCAGGGGCAGGAGCGGATGGCGGACATGGTTGCCGTCATGGAGCTCACCCCCGGCATGGGCATCGACTTCGTGGCTTTGGCGTGGGTGCTGATTGGGGTGCTGGCGATCTACACGGTGGCTGAGGTGATGGCGTGGTGGCAGGCAGACCTGCTCAACCGGGCGATCATGGCCTCGATCTACCAGCTGCGCGAGCAGGTGGAGGCCAAGGTGCACCGTCTGCCGCTGACTTACTTCGACAAGATGCCGCGAGGCGAGGTGCTCTCCCGGCTCACGAACGACATCGACAACCTGACCGTGACCATGCAGCAGCAACTCAGCGGCGCCATCACCCAGATTCTGATCGTGGTGGGCGTGCTGGGAATGATGTTCGTGCTGTCTTGGAAGCTGGCCCTGGTGGCGCTGATCGCCTTGCCGCTGTTGGGTGTGATCTTCTGGATCATCGGCCCGCGCTCGCAGGCCGCGTTCAAGCAGCAGTGGCTCAAGACCGGCCGCTTGAACACGCGCGTGGAGGAGTCCTTCTCCGGGCATGAGCTGGTGCACATCTTTGGGCGTGGGCAGGCCATGCGCGCCGAGTTCGCTGAAGAGAACGATGAGCTGTTCAGGGCCGCTTTCAAGGCCCAGTTCCTCAGCGGCATGATGATGCCGGCGATGCAGTTCATCTCCTCCGTCTCCTATGTGGCCATCGCCGTGCTGGGCGCGCTCATGGTGAGCAACGGCTCCCTGCGCCTGGGAGACGTGCAGGCCTTCATCCAGTACTCCCAGATGTACCGCCAGCCCCTGGCGCAGCTGGGCGGCATGGCCGTGTCCGTGCAGTCCGGCGTGGCCAGCGCGGAGCGGATTTTCGAGTTCCTGGATGCGCAGGAGGAGGCGCCGGACGCCCCTGACGCTCCCGCCCCCACCGACGGCGATGGCACCATCGAGTTCCGGGCCGTGGACTTCAGCTACTCCCCGGACACCGAGCTGATCCGCGACCTCTCCTTCACGGTCAAGCCGGGCCAGACGGTGGCGATCGTTGGTCCCACCGGCGCGGGCAAGACCACGCTCATCAATCTGGTGCAGCGTTTCTACGAGCTGGACGGCGGGCAGATCCTGCTCAACGGCCAAAACATCGCCGCCCTGCGGCGATCTGACGTGCGCGGCCGCACCGGCATGGTGCTGCAGGATCCGTGGCTGTTCCAGGGCACGATCATGGAGAACATCCGCTACGGCCGTCACGACGCCACTGACGCGGAGGTGATTGAGGCAGCGAAGGCCGCCTACGTGGACCGCTTTGTGCACACCTTGCCCGAGGGCTACGACACGCTGCTGGAGGAAGACGCCGCCAACGTCAGCGCCGGTGAGCGCCAGCTCATCACCATCGCGCGTGCGTTCGCGGCCCGCCCCGATCTGCTGATCCTGGACGAGGCCACCTCTTCCGTGGACACCCGCACCGAGCTGCTGGTGCAAAAGGCGATGGCGGCCTTGCGGCAGGGGCGCACCTCCTTCGTGATCGCCCACCGCCTGTCCACGATCCGTGACGCCGACCTGATTCTGGTGATGGAGCACGGCCGCATCGTGGAGCAGGGCACGCACAAGCAGCTACTGGAGGCCGGTGGGGCCTACGCGCGTCTGCACGCCGCCCAGTTTGAGGGGGCATTGGTGGACGACGTTCCGCCAACCGCCTCCTGATTCCAGGCCGCTCGGTGCAAGACGACCAGGCTCACCGGGCTTCGAACGGACTACTGCCGATCCCAAATCTCGCTACGTAAAAGGCCGGTTTGGTCGATGTGAACCAGTCCATCATCGAGCAACCTCATCCGTTCATAAAGAGCGCGCATTTCGTTCTTGCTCGATATTATTTTGCGTCGTGCGGCCTTTTCAAGCACTTGAATTGTACCAGTCAAGCCCAAAGAGCCCACTGCTGGATTATTGGCCTTGAGTTGGCAGATAATATTCGCTGCTCTCATGGCCAGTCGTTGTCCTTGTTGATCGTCAATCATCAAGGTGACATCCATTCCCTGTTTCGCGCGAATGAATCCGTGGGAAATAACCATCAATTCGCCAAGGTCCTTGCGCCGACCCGATCGCTCCTGAAGTGTTGTGCTTTGAAGTGCGAACACGGCGTTAGTCATTTCGGGCGTGGCGTCGTCACAGAGGATCTGCAATAAACTTTCGGGCAATCGATCTAGTGTCCGTTTAGCTGGCGCGAATCTTGTCTGCCTAGCTTTGTTCACGATCTCGTCACGCACGGTTTCCGGCATCGCAAGTGCGCCAACCGTCTTCAAGAGCAAGCGTTCCTGGTTGCACGCAAAAAAGTTCAGACTTGGACCAGCGTCAATCAGGATGCGATCTTTGCGGTTGGTCACGACTTAGTCCAGTTCGCTCAGATCGATGTCCACATCAGGTAGTTCAGAGAATTTGATTTGTTCCTCTCCAAAGGTGCCGTTAGGGTCTATCTCGGAGAGGTCTGCCAGCGCTGTCTCTAGATCAACTCCGCGCAAGGTGGCAATAATCTGCGCAGAAACAAGTCCTTTGGAATAGGCGTCGATTGCTCGTTTTAACAGGTTTTGTGGCACACGGGTTTGGTCGGATTCTGCTTGCAGCGCCTTGTACTGGTCTGCCCAGCCGAATCTGTTAGCCAACTTCTCGGTTGTCAATGCCCACCAGCTCTCCACTGTCTCCTGGTTGATGAAACCGTTTTTTTGCAGGGCGATGCACGCCATCTGTGGAGAGACGAGGAAGTGCTGGACCACTTCAGAAAGGTGTTGCAGAGTGAGTTCTTCTCCTTTCCTAAGCAAGGCATGTAATCCGCCTGCAGGGATGAGAAGATGGCGTGCAAACGAGTCTGCCCGCCGTTCTTTGCTGCTGCGCTCACCGAGTATCTCTATGCTGTCACCAAATAGTGCATGGCCCAGCTCGTGGGCCAAGGTGCTGCGCTGGCGCATGTAGTGCGGTGTCTTGGCTACGGCGATAAGGGTTCTGTCGCGGAGTGGGTCGCGCATCTTTAGCCCGTGTGAGCCATCGGCTGTGGCGATCACCGCAACACCGATCCCAGTGGTCTTTTCGATGAGTACGGCCAGGTTCGTGAGAGGCTGCACGCCCAGGCCGTGCTCAGTGCGGAAGTGTTCAGCCTTCGTTTTGGCTTCGCTTTCGATGTCGCTCATCATTCAGTTGCGCCTAGTAAGTCGAGTAGGGCATCAATCTCCAGCATGTGAAGCAGTCGTTGCTTCATTTCGTGTGGATAGGTGCCTTCGTTGGCGCGCGCTGCGCATTCAACTCGCGCGCTGATCCCGTTGCCAGTGAGTTGGGAGGTGCTGCAGCCAATGGCGTCAGCGATTAAGATCAGCTCTGGCATTTTGGGCACGCGTTCTCCGCTCAGGATGCGACTCAAGGTGGGCTGCGAGATCCCAGTTTTTCTCGCCAGGGCGCGCTGAGAAATGTTAGCGGCAGTGCGAGCGCTTTCAATGACATGCACGAAGCCTTCCATAGCATTCCTCCCCTGAATCACGTGTGCGGACATGATTCAGTCTAGCCTGGTCAGGCTCGGAAGTCCGCGGAATGTGAGGAGGATTTCGGTGCGCATAGGGCCAGTTCGGAGGGCGTTTTGCGGCTCGAACCCCTAGAGCCGTGGACAGCGGGCGGCGAGCGGGCGGTGGACACTCGGCAGGGTCGGGAGGAGACAATGGAGCCGTGAACCGCGTTGACGCCTCCCGGCTGGCCACCCCCACCGCCCCCTCGACTGCCTACGCCCAGATCGTGGCCGATGGGATCGCGGCCCGCGCTGGCGAACTCGCTTTGAGTCTGCCGGCCGAGCGTGGAGCGCCCGCACACCTGCACGACTCCTTGCTGGCCGCCGCCCGCGCGCTCGGCCCCCAGCTGGTGGACCTGTCCCACTTCCTGCACGCCAATCCCGAGCTGGGCTACGCCGAGCACCAGGCGGCCGCGGCCGTGGCCGACCTGGCCGCAACCGCCGCTACCGCTCCGGTGGAAGTTGGTGTGGGCGGCCTGCCCACCGCCCTGCGCGCCCGCCTGGACTTCAAACCGGGCCCAGCGTTAGGCACACCGGGCGCGGCAGCAGGCACACCGGGCGTAGCACCAGGCGCGCCAGCCCCTCAGCCGCACCCTGATCCAAACCCCGAGCCGCACCCCGAGCCGCTGGCCGCGCCGCACGCCCCCACCATCGCCATCGCCTGCGAGTACGACGCCCTGCCTGAAATTGGCCACGCCTGCGGTCACAACGTCATGGCCGCCACCGCAGTTGGGGCCTTCCTAGCTCTGGCCGCCCTGCGCAGGCAGCACGGTGAGGGGGCGGTGCCGGGCAACGTCGTACTTTTGGGCACCCCGGCGGAGGAAGGCGGCACCGGCAAGGAGGTGCTGATTCGCGCCGGCGTGTTCGACTCCCTGGACGCCGCCGTCATGACACATGCCTACGGCTACGACCTAGCCGACCAGCTTTGGCTGGGCTGCCGTCGCCTGACCATCACCTATACGGGCGTCTCCGCTCACGCCTCCTCCCAGCCGCACATGGCCCGCAACGCCCTAGATGCCGCCGCCCTGGCCTACCAGGGGATCGGTATGCTGCGCCAGCACATGGCCCCCGGGGACCGCCTGCATGCCGTGATCGTTGAGGGCGGGCGGCGCGCCAGCATCATTCCCGAGCGGGCTCAGCTCAAGCTCTACGTGCGCTCGGCGGCGGCCTCCACGCTGAAGGACCTGTGTAGTCGTGTGGACGACGTTGCCGCCGGCGCCGCCCTCATGACCGGCTGCGGCGTGGAGGTGGAGTGGGATCCCTACCTGCCGGTTATGCCCGTGCGCACCAACGCAGCCATGACCCAATCCTGGGTGCGCGCCCAGGAGATGACGGGCCGCCACCCGCTGCCGCGCGGGGTGGTGCCGGAGACGCTGGCCGCCTCCACCGATTTCGGCAACGTCTCCCACCTGGTTCCCGCCATTCACCCGCTCATTAAGGTGGCCGGGGAGGAGGTGGCGCTCCACACGCGGGCCATGGCGCAGGCCGCTGGCTCGCAAAGCGGAGATGCCGCCTGCGTGGACGGTGCCTACGGCCTGGCGGCGGTAGTGCTGGACCTGCTGCACGATTCGGCCTTGCTTGCGCAGGCTCGCGCGGAGTTCGAGGCCGCCGGCGGGGTGCTGACCACCTCGCAGCTGTTCGCCTGACCCAGCCCGCACGTTCGAGGAGAGCCAGCGACTGGTGGCCGGCGAGCTGGGGGAAACGGTAGGACACTCCAGCAACCGGGAGAGGCAAAAGTAGAGTGAGGGACGTGAAGGCACAAGGGCAGGTGCGGGGCGCGGCCAGTCGGGGCCTTACCAGTTTGACCGGGGCCATCGCGGCCCAGCGCGACCTGTTGCTAATCCGGCGCCTTGAGTGCTGCCCGGCCTCCCCCCGTCGCGCCCAGACCCGCGAGCAACTGCTCCGCGCTGGCCGCTCCCTGGCCCGCACGCGGGGGCTGGGTGCAGCCAGCGTGGGAGAGATAGCGCGGGCAGCCGGCTTCACCCGTGGCGCCTTCTACTCCAACTTCTCTGACATGGCTGACTTCCTAGTGGCCATCGCGCAGGAGCATCACCTTGACCTGCTGGACCAGTTGGAGCAGGGGCTGTCCTGGTCCCTCGAGCCGCCAGCAGGCGGCGCCGGATGCGCACGGGCCCCCTTCGCCGCGACGGCGGAGGCGATCTTGCGCCTGGTGCCAAGTAGCCCAGAAAGCTATTTCCTGAGCGCGGAGCTGGCGCTCCACGCCGCGCGCTTCCCGGCTAGTAGCGCCGCCATCTCGGAGCTGGCGGCTGACTACGCCCAGCTGCTGGGGGAGGCGCTGGGGCTGGTCGAACGGGAGAACGGGCTGACCCCGCTGGTTTCACTCCTCGAGCAGGCGCACGTGATCCTCGCCTTAGTGGATCACCTCAGCGGCCAGCTGATGGCCGGCCCGCAGGAGGGCGGCGCCGAGGTGGACGGGGCGGGAGGAGCGTCGTGCCTGGCCACGCAAGTCTTGCAAAGAGGCGTTCCCCTCCTGTCCGCGCTACTGGCGGGGATGGCGAAAAGCACCTAGCAAAAAGCCGCCCAGCACGTGAAATCCTTAAAGCTCACGTATAGGCTCAGGCTTGCACAATGGACGGTGCGCACCGGTAGTGTCGAACGTTCGGGCCCCAAGCGGCACAAGCGCTAACCCGCCCCGGTCAACACGTAAGGCGAGAGCCGAAAGGAAGAGGCAAGTGGGAGAGAAGATCAAGCTGGTCGAGGCTGTTCACGCCATCAACTGGAACCGGCTCCAGGACGAAAAGGACCTAGAGGTCTGGGACCGCCTGACGGGCAACTTCTGGCTGCCTGAAAAGGTGCCGCTCTCCAACGACATCCAGTCCTGGCACACCCTGACCCCGCAGGAACAGGAGATGACCACCCGCGTGTTCACCGGCCTAACCCTGCTGGACACCGTGCAGGGAACCGTCGGCGCGATCTCCCTGATCCCTGACGCCCGCACCCCCCACGAAGAAGCGGTCCTCACCAACATTGCCTTCATGGAGTCCGTGCACGCCCGCTCCTACTCCTCCATCTTCTCCACCCTCATCTCCACCAAGGAGATCGACGACGCCTTCCGCTGGAGCGAAGAGAACCCCAACCTGCAGCGCAAGGCAGAGATCATCCTCAGCTACTACCGCGGCGACGACCCGGAGAAGCGCAAGGTGGCCTCCACCATGCTGGAGTCCTTCCTGTTCTACTCCGGCTTCTACGCCCCCATGTACTGGTCCGCCCACGCCAAGCTCACCAACACCGCAGACCTGATCCGCCTGATCATCCGCGACGAGGCCGTACACGGCTACTACATCGGCTACAAGTACCAGCTGGCCGTCCGCGAGGCCTCCGCCCAGCGTCAGCAGGAGCTGAAGGACTACACCTTCGAGCTGCTCATGGAGCTCTACGAGAACGAGGAGCAGTACACGGAGGACCTCTACGACCCGCTGGGCCTGACCGAGGACGTGAAGAAGTTCCTGCGCTACAACGCCAACAAGGCGCTGATGAACCTGGGCTACGAGGCCCTGTTCCCGAAGGACAGTGTGGACGTCAACCCCGCCATCCTGGCCGCGCTTTCCCCGAACGCCGACGAGAACCACGACTTCTTCAGCGGCTCCGGCTCCTCCTACGTGATCGGCAAGGCGGAGGCCACTCAGGACGAAGACTGGGAGTTCTAACTACATGACTTCAACGCGCCGCAGTGTCCTTGGCGCTGCAAAACTCGCCGTGCTCTCCGGCGCGGCCCTTTCCCTACTCATTCCCCTCGCCGCCCCCGTGGCGGTTGCCGACGCCTCCGCCCCCGCGCCCGCCCCCTCGCAGTCCGTGGTGGCCGACGCTGCCGCCGGGCAGGGCACTAAGGACGCCGGGACGCAGGCCGGCCAGCCCGAGCCGGGCGCTACCGGCGGTGCTGGCGATTCGGGTGCCCCGGGTGACCAGGCCGGTCAGCCGGGGCCGGGCGCCGACAGCCAGGAGAACCAGGCGGCCACCCCGGCCGCCGACGGCCAGGAGAACCAGGCCGCCACGCCGGGCGGCGTGGGCACGCAGGAGGCGGGCGGAGCGTCGGACACCACGGCCGATCCCAGCGCCACGCCGGCGGCCTCCGCCAGGCCGCTGCCCAGTGCCGCCAACAACCCCTACCCGGCCAGCGGCCAGGAGGGCAACGACGGTCTGCGGGCGGTGCGACCAGGGCCGATGCAGCCCTTCTCCACCTTCGGCTACAAGCCCATGTTCAGCTTCGACAAGAACCTGCTCATCACCGACTCGCTCTTCTTCCGGGGCGGAGACATGAGCATCGCGGAGATCCGGGCGTTCCTCAACGAAAAGGGCAAGAACTGCAAGTCCTCCCCGTGGGGCACCTGCCTGAAGGACTACCGGATCACCACGGTGGATGAGAAGGCCTCCCGCGCCTGCCCCGTGGCCTACAAGGGCGTCAAGGACCAGGACATCGCCTCCATCATCTACTACACCTCGCTGGCCTGTAACGTCTCCGCGCGCGCCCTGATGACCACGCTGGAGAAGGAACAGGGCATGATCACCGCCAGCAAGCCCCCGGAGGGCTGGCGTTACGAGTCCGCCATGGGATTCGGCTGCCCCGACGGCCAGCCCTGCTTCGAGTGGGCCAAGGGCCTGGCCAACCAGCTCTACCTGGCCGCCCAGCAGTTCCAGCGCTACCGGCTCAACCCGGGCGGCTTCAACTACGCCAAGGGCAAGACCAGCAGCATCGACTACCAGGCACTCGATAAGTCCTGCGGCTCCACCACGGTCACCCCGCGCAGCGCCGCGACCGCCGGCCTGTACAACTACACCCCCTACGTGCCCAACGCCGCAGCGCTGCGCGTGGGCGCCTGGCAGACGGGCGACCGCTGCTCCACCTACGGCAACCGCAACTTCGTCTACATCTACGACGAGTGGTTCGGTGACCCGCGCCAGGAGGTCGGCGCGAACGCCGCCCCGCCCGGGTTCGACGTCCCCTCCCGCCGGGCCGGGGGCAGCGACCGCTTCTCCACTGCCATCGCGGTCTCCCAGGACGCCTACCCCCAGTCCGGGGTCGCCCAGGTGGCCTACGTGGCGCGCGGCGACCTGGTGGCCGACGCCCTGGTGGCCGGCTCCATGACCGACGGGCCGCTGCTGCTGGTCCCCGCCAAGGCCACCGCCCCCAGCGTGGCCCTGGTCAACGAGATCAAGCGCCTGGGCGTGCAAAAGGTGGTGCTGGTGGGCGGCGAGAGCTCCATGAGCGTGTTCTTCGAGGGCGCCATGCACGGCGCCACCCGCAAGCCCGTGGGGCGCGCCGCCGGTGACAGCCGCGTGGGTACCTCGATCGCCCTGTCCAAGCTGCGCTACCCGGGCCGCGCCCAGACCGTCTACCTGGCCGACGGCGTCGGCCCCAGTGGCGAGGGCTCCCCGGACGCCGTGGCCGGTGCCGTGCTGACCGACGGGCCCATCCTGCTGGTCACCGGCGCCGGGGCGGACCTGGAGCGCGTGAAGGAGGAGGTGGCGCGCCTGGCCCCCTCCAAGGTGGTGGCCCTGGGCGGCGAGAGCGCCGTGCCCACCTCCCTGCTGGCCGGCGTAGCCGGTGGGCGGACCACCGCCCGCCTGGCGGGCGACTCCCGGTTCACCACGGCCACCACGATCGCCGAGCACGCGCTCACCCAGCTGAACCTGCCCAAGGACAGCGCCTACCTGGTCAACAGCGGCTCCCTGGTGGACGCGGTGGTGGCCGGCTCCTACTCGCGCGGGCCGATCCTGCTGACCTACCCCAAGGTACTGGCCGGCGCTACCCGCGACTTCCTCCAGCGGCACAAGCCCAAGAGCGTCACCGCCGTCGGTGGGGTCAACGCCGTCAGCCAGGAGACCCTGAACTGGGCCGCCCACTACGCGAAGTAGAGCTGGCGGGGTTTTCGGATACGGTGGTGCCCGGCGCGTACGCGCCGGGCACTGCCCGTTTTCGTGCCAGATCGGTCCAACCCTGGGAGGCAGCCATGAACCAGTCCCCGCGAGTCTTGATGGTGTGCACCGGCAACATCTGCCGCTCCGCCATGGCGGAGGTGGTGGTGGGTCTGCGCGCCCAGCAGGCCGGGGTGGAAGCCCAGGTCACCAGCGCCGGGGTCTCCGATGAGGAGCACGGGCGGCCCATGGACCGCCGCGCCGTGCGGGTCCTCGCGGAGAACGGCCTGCCCTCCGGGCCCAGGGCCACAGCCCACCGGGTTGCCGACGCGGAGCTGGCCGCCCAAGACCTGGTGCTTGCCATGACCGCGCAACACTACCGGGTGCTGCGCTCCCGTGCTGCCGCAGCCGGTATCGAATTGCTGGGCGCACAAGAAGCCGCTGCCGCACGCGCTCGGGGCGAGCGCGTGCGCGAGCTGCGCATGTTCCGCGAATTCGAGCCCGGCGCGCCGCAGGGGGTCGATGCCCTAGAAAAGGCGCGCGAGCGCGGTGAGCTGGACGTGCCCGACCCTTGGTACGGCTCCCACAGCGACTTTGTGGAAACCCTAGCCACCATCGAGGCCGCCGTTCCTGCCCTGCTGGGGCACCTGCGCCGGCTCTAGGGTCCGCTTCTCAGCGGGCGGGCCGCTCCTCCCAGACGATCTGGAAGCGCTTGTCCGGGCGTGGGTTGCAGCGCGCGCAAGAGACCGGGCGGGGGGAGGGGCGCCGATGGCGGTGCACCTCGTGCCCGTTGGGGCACCTGCCCACCCACTGGCCCGGCACCGAGGGAAGGTGAGCGGGCAGCCTGGTGGCACCGCTTGCCCCGATCTGTTGGGCCTTGGCGCGCCACACCGAGTCGTGCCCGTGCCGGTCCCCAACCAGGGCGTGGGCGATCTCGTGCAATATGGTCTCGCGGACGGCGTCGTGCCCAAATAGCTCCATCAGGGCGCGGGAGAGGGAAATAGTGCGGCGCGTGGAGGAGCAGGCGCCGGCGCGCTTGCGGGCGCGGTCGAACTTGAAGGTCCAGTTGGTCAGCCCGTGCTGGTCCATGAGCGTGCGCGCCATGCGCTCCACCGCCGCCAGATCCATTCGCCCTCCCGAGTGTCGGCGCCCATTGTGGCAGGTGGTGGCCCGGGCGACGGCGCACCCCGGACGGCCCTGTACAAATAGTGAGCGGACCTTATCAAATCCTGGACGCCGACCTACTCTTTGCCTAATCCCTCCCAAAGACATGCCCAAAGGAGAGGCGAAGATGACCATCGTCGAGTCCTACCCAGCCCTGTCGATCCTGCCGCCACTGCTGGCGATCATCCTGGTCATCTGGACCAAAAAGGTGCTGCCCTCCCTGGGACTCGGCGTGGTCACCGCCGCGCTGCTGCACGCCGGCGGCAACCCCCTCGAGGCCGGCAAGCTGCTCTGGACCGCGTTCGCCGGCATCTTCTGGGACTTCGAGGCGGGCGAGGCGAACCTCTACTACATCTTCATCCTTGCCTTCCTGCTCATCCTGGGCGTCATCACCTCACTGGTCATGATGGCCGGCGGCACCGCCGCCTTCGCCGAGTGGGCCATGAAGCGAATCAAGACCCGCAGCGGCGCCCAATTCCTGGCCGCCGCGCTCGGCGTGGTCATCTTCATCGACGACTACTTCAACGCCCTCGCCGTGGGGCAGGTGGGGCGCCCCATCACCGACCGTCGCCACGTCTCCCGGGCCAAGCTCGCCTACCTGATCGACTCCACCTCCGCGCCCGTGGCTGTGCTCGCCCCCTTCTCCTCCTGGGGCGCCTCCATCATCGGCACCATGGCCCCCATCGTCGCCGCCTCCGGACTCGCCCTCTCCGGGGCCGGGGCCTTCATCCGGGCGGCCGGGATGAACTACTACGCCATCGGCGCGATCATCCTCATCTGGTTCGTCATCGCTTGGGACATCGACTTTGGCCCCATGCGCGCTGAAGAACGCCGCGCCATCGTGGAAAAGGCCACCTTCGATCCCGCCGTAGCCGTGCCAGGCCAGCTCACGGACGACCTGCCCCGCTACGAGCCCGGCGCTCGCCGCGCCCTGATCGTGCCATTCTTCGCGCTCGTATTCGGGGTGCTCGGCGCGATGGTGTGGACGGGGCAGCGCTCCGGCGGCTCCTGGGCCGTGCTGGACATCCTGGCCAACACCGACGTCTCCATGTCCCTCATCATCGGCGGTGGCGTTGGCCTAGTGGCCGCTTTCTACTACTACCTGCGCTATACGCTGCGCAGCCCCGACTTCGGCTTCAAAGTGCTCGGCAAGGGAGTGGCCAGCGGCGCCGGTTCCATGCTCCCGGCCATTTACATCCTGCTGCTGGCCTGGACACTGGGTTCCCTCATCTCCGCCCTCGGTACCGGCGAGTACCTGGGCTCCCTGGTATCGGCGGCCTCGGTGCCCGCAGTCTGGCTAGTGCCAGTACTCTTCCTGTTCGCTGCGGGGATGGCATTTGCCACCGGCACCTCTTGGGGCTCCTTTGGGATCCTGCTGCCCCTGGCCGGGCAGATGCTCACTGCCGTGCCCGGCGGTGAGGAGGTCCTGGTCGCTGCCTTCGGGGCGGTCCTGGCAGGAGCCGTGTTTGGTGACCACTGCTCCCCGATCTCCGACACCACGATCCTCAGCTCCACGGGAGCCAGCTGCAATCTCACTACCCACGTCAACACTCAGTTGCCCTACGCCGCTGTGGCAGCGGCAGCCTCCCTGCTGGGATACGTGACCTTTGCTCTCACCACGAGCGCCTGGATCGGGTTCGCGGTCATGCTGGGAGCTGTGGTGGCCTTCGCTTTCTTTGCCCGCGTCAAGTGGCCATCCATCTCGCAGGAGGAGCTGGAAAAGCGCGTCGACGCCTGAGTGCGGCTGGATCGTGGCTCGGTGGGCCCCAGTGCATCTCACTGAGGCGTCACTGAATGAAGTGAGGCGCTCAGTGAAGAAAGTGGCGCTCTCACTGAAGAAACAGGCCTCTTCAGTGAAGCAAAACGGCCCGTCACTCTATTGAGTGACGTGCTCAGTGAAGATATGCTCGCGTCATGAGCATCACCCGGGACCAGGAACTTGCGGCGACGATTGCGCGGTTGCGTCTGCTTGGGGCAGAAACCCAAGGCGTGGAGGTGAAAGCAGCCGAGAAGGGCCTGGGTAGTTCGGTGTGGGAAACCGTTTCGGCGTTCGCAAACACCTCGGGTGGCACGCTCATTCTGGGATTGGACGAGCATGCTGGTTTTACGCCGGTGAAGGAGTTCGAGGCGAGCAAGCGGCAACAGTCACTTCTTGACGGTCTTGGGGAAGGGGCCGGGCAGAAGGTGAGCCCCATCCCGCGCGTGCGTGCGGACATCTTCCCGTTCGAGGGCGAAAGACTGGTGGTTGTCGAAGTCTTCCCGGTCAACTACGAGACCAGCGAGAGCCCCGGCCCCTGTTACGTGATGAGCAAGGGCAAGGAGAACGGCTCGTTCAAGAGAGTGGGCGACCAGGATCGTCTGCTCACCCGCAACGAGATCTTCGCGATATCGAGCAAGTGGATCGAGCAGAGGTACGACGCCAAGGCGATTGAAGCGGTGACCCTGGCAGACCTGGACCGGGGTTGGATTGGGCAGGCGATCGAGCGCATCGAAGCGAGCGGATCGCGGATGCTGACCGGTGCGGACACTGAGGAGCAGGTGCTGCGTCGGATGGGCGTGATGGATCGCGACGGGAAGGTGACCGTGGCCGGTTACCTTACCTTCGGGCAGTACCCGCAGCAGGAATTCCCGCAGCTCGTGATCGACGTGACCGTGCATCCCGGAATCCGGAAGAGCGAGGATGCGCAGACCCGTTTCCTGGACCGCCAGGTGTGCGACGGTCCCATTCCGCTCATGATCGACGACGCGTTGAAGCGAATCATGCTCAACCTGAAGGTGCGGCGAGAGGTGAAGGGGGTGGAGGGCCTGGATGTGCCGGAGATCCCCGTGGAGGTGCTGCGTGAGGCCGTCACCAACGCGGTCATGCACAGGGACTACTCCGAGCACAGCACCGGGACGCCCGTGTCGGTGGACGTGTACCCGGACCGCATCGAGGTTTTCAACCCCGGCAGCCTGTGGGGCGGCATCACTCCCTCGAACATCTTCGAAGGCCGGAAAGCCGAGCGGAATCAGACGCTGAGCAGGCTGTTGCGCGGGGTTCCCGTGCCTGGCGGGCAGGGGTCGATTGCGGAAGTCCAGGGCAGTGGGGTGCCGCGCATCCTGCAGGCGTTGGAGAGTGCCGGATTGCGCAGGCCCACATTCGTGGAGCGCGACGCAGCCGTTCTTCTGACCATATTCAGGCAGGAGAGCCGGACGGTCGACGCGCAAGAGGTGAAGGGCGTCTGGCTGGACGCGCTGGACCGGTTGGAGCAGTCGGTGCCGATCTCTGCCCGCGAGCTGGCGGCAGCACTAGGCGTAAACGTAACCTCGCTGCGCCCGCATCTGCGCGAGATGGTGGACCAGGGCTTGATCGAGGCCACCGCCCCTGCAACCTCTCGGTTGCGGGCCTACGTGCTCACGGAAAAGGGCAGGGCTGTGCGCGATTCTCACCAGGGCGCTAGCTAGGGGCTGATTGCCGGCGCCGGTGCAAATGCTGCAGCGGGGTACATGCGACCGCCTGGTGCCGTGGCCCCGGCCGGTCGCATGTACCCCGAGCGTACTTTTGTGCGCTCGGGGCGGGCGGGGCTCGGCGGGCCTCAGTGCATCTCACTGAGGCGTCACTGAATGAAGTGAGGCACTCAGTGAAGAAAGTGAGGCCCTCACTGAAGAAATGAGGTCCCTCAGTGAAGCAAAATGGCTCATCACTCTATTGACTGAGGCCTCAGTGAACCTCAGTGAGGGTTGAGTGACGCGGGCGCAGCCGGTCAGCGCAGCTTGGCGGCCTCCTGCAGAGCTGTCCGTACCCGCTTCTCACTCACCTTCACCGGCGTGCCGAGAGCCTGGGCGAACAGGCTCACCCGCAGCTCCTCTAGGAGCCAGCCAACGGACTCCAGGCGCCCCAGCGCCTCCTGCCCGGCGCTGCCCGCCCCGCGCGCGGCCTCGAAGGCGACCGCCAGCTCGCGCTCCAGTGTCTCCAACACGCGGGCGGCGGCTTGGTCGGCGCCCGCGTCCACCCCGGCCCGCTCGAAGCGGCGCGTCAGCGCCTTGACGTAGCGCGCCAGGTGCTGCAGCACCGCCACGGGGGTCGAGCCCAGGAAGCCGGCCGGCAGCAGGTGCTCCAGGTGCGCGCGCACCTGCGCCGCCACCCCCACCAGGGCCAGCGTGGTGCCCTTGGAGAGGGCCTTGTCCAGGGTGCGCGCCTCGGTCAGTGCGGCGGCGCACCAGCGCAGCACGCGGTAGACGGCGTCCTCGAAGTGCTGGCGGGCGTAGGCCAACAGCGCCACGAACTGGGTGGGGTGGCGCACGGCCTGCGACTGCCCGCTGGCGCGGCCCCACTCGGCCAGCACTAGCCCGGCGGCGGCCCATTGCGCGTCTGCCACGAGAGCGGAGGTACTGGGGTAGGGGCTGGCGGCTAGCGCCAGGGCCTCGGCCCCGGTCCAGCGGGAGGTCACGCGCGCCTCGGCCGAGCGCCACCTTTTGCAGCAGCAGCGCGCGCACGCCGAGCAGGCGGGCCCGGGCGGCGCCGGCGGCGGTGGGCAGCAGCTTCAGGTCGGCGCGGGGCTGCGCAGGCTCGGGCGCAACGCAGCGCCGGGTAGGCGCGCACGATTCCGCTGGCGGCGCTGACCTCGACGTGGTCGGGCAGCGGCTGGGCGGGGAAGTCCTTCAGGTCGCTGTGAAGCGGCGCACGAAGAACTGGGGAATTCTATGGGTCCCAAGAGACTCGTTGTCACGTGTGGAGGCGCGGCGAATATCGGTTCATAAACAGAATGATGAGTCGAGCAAATAATTACA
>NZ_JBZXJM010000024.1:0-33158 GCF_058725725.1 Buchananella sp. 103232
GACCCATAGACGTTTTTCGTGCGCCGCTTCACCCCCGGCGCGGCGACGCGCCCCAATCATCCAGATTCCAGCAATGCGCGGGGAGATCGGCCTCTCCTGCCCGCAGCCAACCCGGTATCGGGCACGGCGCACAAACGAGGGTGGGGAAGCACTGAACTGCTCCCCCACCCCAATAGAGTCGGAAACTCGACCGCCGCGCCCTGCACGCACCCCAGCGGGGCTACGCAGGGCGAGGTATCAAATGGAGAACGCGCCCCGTCCGGCCCGCGCGGACCGCGTTACGCCGCTCCAGGTTTCGCGTGAACCGCGCACCTCCACCCGGCGCTTGCGCGGGGCGGCTGCGTTTAGAGGTCCTTGATCTTGGTGTTCGCGTCGGCTTCCTTGCACATGTCGGCAAGGAGGGACACGTAGAGCTTCATGTCCTCCTCGGTGCCATCAAGCACCTCGCCGGCCTGCTCGGCTCCCTTCTTGAGCACCTCGATCTGCTGCGCGGTATCCATCTTCAGGTAGTCCCCGCACGTGGTGTCTTGTCCCTTGTTCGCGGCGCTTTCCCCGCAGGCAGCCAGGCCCAACGCCAAAGCTCCTGCCATCACCGCCGCCATAACCTTGCGCATTTCCGGCTCCTTCCTCCAGCGGTCGCAAGACACTCAGCATATCCCCACGTGATGCAGCACACACATAAATTGGCGGAGCCTATTTCCACTCACTCGCTCACGCCCGCGCGCGAAAAAGCGGTTGGCCCCGCCCCCAAAAAAGGGAGCGGGGCCAACCGCGCAGCTTAGCTACAAAGATCAGGCGATGATCTTGGTAACGCGGCCGGAGCCAACGGTGCGGCCACCCTCACGGATGGCGAAGCCGAGGCCCTCCTCCATGGCGATGGGCTGGATCAGCTCAACGCTCATCTCGGTGGTGTCGCCGGGCATGACCATCTCGGTGCCCTCGGGCAGGGTGATCACGCCGGTCACGTCCGTGGTACGGAAGTAGAACTGCGGACGGTAGTTGGAGTAGAACGGGTTGTGACGGCCGCCCTCGTCCTTGGACAGGATGTAGACCTGGCCCTCGAACTTGGTGTGCGGGGTGATGGAACCCGGCTTGCAGACGACCTGACCGCGCTCGACGTCCTCGCGCTTGGTGCCGCGCAGCAGCAGACCACAGTTCTCACCAGCCAGAGCCTCGTCCATCTGCTTGTGGAACATCTCGATACCGGTAACGGTGGTCTTCTGCGGGGCGCGGATACCGAGGATCTCGACCTCGGAGTTGATCGGCAGGCGACCACGCTCGGCGCGGCCGGTCACCACGGTGCCACGGCCGGTGATGGTGAACACGTCCTCGATCGGCATCAGGAACGGCTTGTCGAGGTCACGCACCGGCTCCGGCACGGACTCGTCAACGGCGTCCATGAGCTCCTCGATCTTGGCAACCCACTCGGCGTCGCCCTCGAGGGCCTTCAGAGCGGACACGCGAACGACCGGAGCGTCGTCGCCCGGGAAGCCCTGGGAGGACAGCAGGTCGCGAACCTCGACCTCGACCAGCTCCAGGATCTCCTCGTCGTCCACCATGTCGGACTTGTTCAGGGCCACCAGCAGGTAGGGAACGCCCACCTGGCGGGCGAGCAGCACGTGCTCGCGGGTCTGGGCCATCGGGCCGTCGGTGGCGGCAACCACCAGGATGGCGCCATCCATCTGGGCCGCACCGGTGATCATGTTCTTGATGTAGTCAGCGTGACCGGGGGCGTCCACGTGAGCGTAGTGACGCTTCTCGGTCTGGTACTCGATGTGCGCGATGTTGATCGTGATACCGCGCTGACGCTCCTCGGGAGCCTTGTCGATGGAGTCGAACGGAGACGCCTCGTTCAGGTCCGGGTACTTGTCGTGCAGCACCTTAGAGATGGCAGCCGTCAGGGTGGTCTTACCGTGGTCAACGTGACCGATGGTACCGATGTTGACGTGCGGCTTGGTGCGCTCGAACTTGGCCTTAGCCACTTGTGTCCTCCTGGGACTCGGGTAGTTGTCTCACACTTGCACCGGTTCGGTTGAACCGGCTGGGGCGTGGGTTCCTACGGGTCGGATTTTGTTAATGATACTTCGGGTCGACCTGAGGGACTCACTCGCCCCGGGTCTTGGCGATGATCTCCTCGGCAACATTCCGGGGGACCTCCGCGTAGCTGTCGAACTGCATGGAGTAGACGGCGCGACCCTGGGTCTTCGACCGCAGGTCACCAACATACCCAAACATTTCCGAAAGCGGAACCTGCGCACGCACAACCTTCACACCAGACGCGTCGTCCATGGACTGGATCATGCCGCGACGGGAGTTCAGGTCACCGATTACGTCACCCATGTACTCCTCGGGCGTACGCACCTCGACGGCCATGACGGGCTCGAGGAGGACGGGCGAAGCCTTCTTCGCACCCTCCTTGAACGCCATGGAACCGGCGATCTTGAAGGCCATCTCAGACGAGTCAACGTCGTGGTATGCACCATCAAGAAGAATTGCCTTGACGCCAACCATCGGGTAGCCGGCGAGAACACCGGACTGCATGGCGTCCTGGATACCGAGGTCGACGGACGGAATGTACTCGCGCGGAACGCGACCACCCGTGACCTGGTCCTCGAACTCGTAGAACTTGCCCTCTTCGTCAGACTCGTAGGGCTCGAACGAGAGCTGGACCTTTGCGAACTGACCGGAACCACCGGTCTGCTTCTTGTGGGTGTAGTCCACGCGGTCGACCTTGGTGCGAATGGTCTCGCGGTAGGCGACCTGCGGCTTACCCACGTTGGCCTCGACCTTGAACTCGCGACGCATGCGGTCCACGAGGATGTCGAGGTGGAGCTCACCCATACCGCCGATGACGGTCTGGCCGGTCTCCTCGTCCAGGCGGACGGTGAAGGTCGGGTCCTCCTCGGCCAGCTTCTGGATGGCCGTGCCCAGCTTCTCCTGGTCGCCCTTGGTCTTGGGCTCGATGGCCACGTGGATAACCGGGTCGGGGAAGGTCATGGACTCGAGCACGATCGGCGCGTTGATGGCGCAGAGCGTGTCACCGGTGGTGGTGTCCTTCAGGCCCACGACGGCGTAGATGTGACCAGCGTGCGCAACCTCGACCGGGTTCTCCTTGTTGGAGTGCATCTGGAAGATCTTGCCGATGCGCTCCTTCTTGCCCTTGGTGGAGTTGACCACCTGGGAGCCGGAGGCGACCGTGCCGGAGTAGACGCGGATGAAGGTCAGCTTGCCGTAGAACGGGTGGACCGCGATCTTGAAGGCCAGGGCAGAGAACGGCTCGTCCTCGGAGGCCTTACGGGTGGCGACCACGTCCTCCTTGCCAACCTCGTGACCCTGCACGTCCGGAATGTCCAGCGGGGAGGGCAGGAAGTTGAGCACGCCGTCCAGCACCAGCTGGACGCCCTTGTTCTTGAAGGCGGAGCCACAGTAGACCGGGAAGATCTCGCCGGCGATGCACTGCTTGCGGATACCGGCGATGATCTCCTCGTTGGTGAGCTCGCCGTTCTCCAGGTAGGCCTCCATGAGGGACTCGTCGCCCTCGGCGGCGGCCTCGATCAGGGCCTCGCGGTACTCCTCGGCCTTGTCCTGCATGTCGGCCGGGATTTCCTTGCGCTCGATGAGCGAGCCGCGGGTGTCGTTACCCTGGGCGTCCTTCTCGGGGAAGTAGACGGCCTCCATGTTGAGCAGGTCGATGACGCCCTCGAAGTCGTTCTCGGCGCCGATCGGCAGCTCCATGACGACCGGGTTGGCGCCCAGACGCTCGCGGATGGTGCGCACCGAGAAGTAGAAGTCGGCGCCCAGCTTGTCCATCTTGTTGATGAAGCAGATGCGGGGGACGTTGTACTTGTCGGCCTGACGCCAAACGGTCTCGGACTGGGGCTCCACACCCTCCTTGCCGTCGAAGACGGCAACGGCACCGTCGAGCACACGCAGGGAACGCTCCACCTCAACGGTGAAGTCCACGTGGCCGGGGGTGTCGATCACGTTGATCTGGTGGCCCTTCCAGAAGGCGGTGACGGCGGCAGACGTAATCGTGATGCCGCGCTCCTTCTCCTGCTCCATCCAGTCGGTCGTGGAGGCGCCGTCGTGGGTCTCACCGAGCTTGTAGTTGATGCCGGTGTAGAACAGGATGCGCTCGGTAACGGTGGTCTTACCGGCATCGATGTGGGCCATGATGCCGATGTTGCGGACCTGCGTGAGGTCGGTAAGCACTTCAAGTGCCACGTGGGTGTCCTTCGCTCGGGGGTGGGTGGATTACCAGCGGTAGTGAGCGAAGGCCCGGTTGGACTCCGCCATCTTGTGCATGTCCTCGCGACGCTTCACGGCGGCACCGAGGCCGTTGGAGGCGTCCAGGATCTCGTTCATGAGGCGCTCAGTCATGGTCTTCTCGCGACGCTGGCGGGAGAAGTCCACCAGCCAGCGCAGAGCCAGCGTGGTGGCGCGGGAGGCGCGCACCTCGACGGGCACCTGGTAGGTGGCACCACCGACGCGGCGGGAGCGGACCTCCAGCGCGGGGCGGATGTTGTCCATGGCGCGCTTGAGCACGGAGACCGGGTCCTGGTCGGTCTTGCCACGAACGCCCTCGAGGGCGCCGTAGACGATGCGCTCGGCGGTGGACTTCTTGCCGTCCAGCAGCACGCGGTTGACGAGCTGGGTCACCATCGTGGAGCCGTAGACGGGGTCGTTGACGAGGGGGCGCTTCGGCGCGGGGCCCTTACGAGGCATTACTTCTTCTCCTTCTTAGCGCCGTAACGGGAGCGGGCCTGCTGGCGGCCACGCACGCCCTGGGTGTCCAGGGCGCCGCGAACGATCTTGTAGCGAACACCCGGCAGGTCCTTCACACGACCACCGCGCACCAGCACGATGGAGTGCTCCTGCAGGTTGTGACCCACGCCCGGGATGTAAGCGGTGACCTCGATGCCGCTGGAGAGGCGCACACGGGCGACCTTGCGCAGGGCGGAGTTCGGCTTCTTCGGGGTGGTGGTGTACACACGGGTGCAAACGCCACGACGCTGCGGGCTGCCCTTAAGGGCCGGGGTCTTGCTCTTCCCGGGCTTTACGCTGCGTCCCTTGCGGACGAGCTGCTGAATAGTTGGCACTACGTCTCCGTCTCAATTGAGCGAATAATCAGCCTGCCGGCTCCCCCTGGGCATACGTCACCGCATGGGGGCCAGCCCGCCTACTGGAGACGTCTGGAGCTCGCGCGGTGTGCGGATCGAGCCCGATGGAACGCATGGTTCCGAGGGTTGCCTTTAGGCACCGGGTGCAACATTAGTGGCCGCCGCCCGCCTTTTCCAGTGGCTGACGGAAAACCGCGTGTGCCTCTGCTCACGCGCCTACCTGGGGGACGACGTTGCCGCCCGGCCGCCCCGCCGCGCGGCCGCTGCGCGCATCGGCAGGCGGCCACGTCGTGCCCGGGGCGCGCTATTGCGTGGGCCGGTGGGGCGTCGTCCAACCCGATAAAACTGGCGGAGATAGGCCGCGGGGCCGGGCGCTCAAATCGCACCCGGCCCCGTCAGCTCTCCCCTGCTCAGCGGAAGGAGAAGTCACCACCGTAGAACGTGTCGTCCTCCAGGGAGGAGGCGTCGTAGTTCACGAAGTTCTGGCGGTTGTAGAAGGACGCCATGGCCTCCTCGGTGGGAGCAACGTCAATCTCGTGGTAGCGGTTCAGACCGGTACCGGCCGGGATCAGCTTACCGAGGATGACGTTCTCCTTCAGGCCCAGCAGCGGGTCGGAGCGGCCCATCAGCGCGGCCTCCGTCAGGACCTTGGTGGTCTCCTGGAAGGACGCGGCGGACAGCCACGAGTCGGTCGCCAGCGAGGCCTTGGTGATACCCATCAGCTCGGGACGGCCGGAGGCGGGCTTGCCGCCCTCGGCCACGACGCGGCGGTTCTCCTCGCGGTAGCGGGCCGCCTCGATGAGCTCACCGGGCAGCAGCTTGGTGTCGCCGGAGTCCAGCACGGTGACGCGGCGCAGCATCTGGCGCACGATCACCTCGATGTGCTTGGAGTGGATGTCCACGCCCTGGGAGCGGTAGACCTCCTGCACCTCGTCCACCAGCTGCTTCTGGGTGGCGTTCGGGCCCTTGATGCGCAGCATCTTCTTCGGGTCGATGCGGCCCTCGGTGAGCTGGTCGCCCACCTGGACGTGGTCGCCGTCGTTCACCAGCAGCTTCTGGCGGCGGGAGACCTCGATGACCAGGTCCTCCTCGCCGTCGTCGCGGGTGACGACGATGCGGCGCGCCGCCGGGTCGTCGTCGTCGATCTTGACGCGGCCGGAGGCCTCGGTGATCTCAGCCTCACCCTTCGGGGTGCGAGCCTCGAAGAGCTCCTGGACACGCGGCAGACCCTGCGTGATGTCAGAGTCGGAGGCGGCACCACCGGTGTGGAAGGTACGCATCGTCAGCTGGGTACCGGGCTCGCCGATGGACTGCGCGGCGATGATGCCGACGGCCTCACCGATGTCCACGCGCTTACCGGTGGCCAGCGAGCGGCCGTAGCAGGCGGCGCAGGTGCCGACAGCGGACTCACAGGTGAGCACGGAGCGCACGTGGATCTGCGAGATGCCGGCCTCGATCAGCTTGTCGATCAGCACGTCGCCGACGTCCTCGCCGGCCGTGGCGACCACGGCACCGGAGGCGTCCAGCGCATCCTTGGCCAGGGTGCGGGCGTAGGCGGTGGTCTCCACAGTCTTGGAGCGCACCAGGCCCTCGCTGGCCTCCTCGGCGATCACCATGAGCAGGCCGCGGCGGGTGCCACAGTCCTCCTCGCGCACGATCACGTCCTGGGAGACGTCCACCAGACGACGGGTGAGGTAACCGGAGTCGGCGGTACGCAGAGCGGTGTCGGCCAGACCCTTACGGGCACCGTGGGTAGCGATGAAGTACTCCAGCACGGACAAGCCCTCGCGGTAGTTGGACTTGATCGGGCGCTCGATGAGCTTCTGCTTCGGGTCAGACACCAGGCCACGCATACCGGCGATCTGGCGGATCTGGTCCCAGTTACCACGGGCACCGGAGGTGACCATGCGGAAGACCGTGTTGCGGGCCGGGAAGTTGTCGCGCATAGCATGCGCAACTTCCTTGGTCGCGGCGGTCCAGATCTCCACCAGGGCGTTGTAGCGCTCGTCGTCGGTGATCAGACCGGCGTTGAACTCGCCCATCACCTTGGCGGCGCGCTCCTCGTATCCGGCCAGGATCTCCGGCTTGTTGGCCGGGCCCACCACGTCCGGGAAGGAGATGGAGATGCCGGACCAGGTGGCCCAGTAGAAGCCGGCGGCCTTCAGGTTGTCCAGGGCCTCGGCCACCTCGACACGCGGGTAGCGCTCGGCCAGGTCGTTGACCAGGGCACCCAGGGCCTTCTTGTCCACCACGCCGGTGACGAACGGGTAGTCCGCCGGCAGCAGCTCGTTGAAGAGGCAGCGGCCCAGGGTGGTGTCCAGCACGACGTCGTCGCCCGGCTCCCAGCCCTCGGGGGCCTGCCAGCCCACCGGCGGGGTGACGCCGCGCAGGCGGATGCGCGCCACCTGGTTCAGGTCCAGGCGGCCGGCGTCGAAAGCCATGATCGCCTCGGCGACCGAGGTGAAGGACGGCACCTCCTCGGGCAGGTCCAGCTCCGGGTCCACGTCGGAGGTGAGGTGGAACAGGCCGATGATCATGTCCTGGGCGGGCATGGTCACGGGGCGACCGTCGGAGGGCTTGAGGATGTTGTTGGAGGACAGCATCAGGATGCGGGCCTCCGCCTGCGCCTCGGCGGACAGCGGCAGGTGAACCGCCATCTGGTCACCGTCGAAGTCGGCGTTGAAGGCGGCACACACGAGCGGGTGCAGCTGGATGGCCTTGCCCTCCACCAGCTGCGGCTCGAAGGCCTGGATGCCCAGGCGGTGCAGCGTGGGGGCGCGGTTGAGCAGCACGGGGTGCTCGCGGATGACCTCGTCCAGCACGTCCCACACCTGGGAGCGCATGCGCTCGACCATGCGCTTGGCGGTCTTGACGTTCTGGGCGTACTTCAGGTCCACCAGGCGCTTCATCACGAAGGGCTTGAACAGCTCCAGCGCCATCGCCTTGGGCAGACCGCACTGGTGCAGCTTCAGGGTGGGGCCACCCACGATCACGGAACGACCGGAGTAGTCCACGCGCTTACCCAGCAGGTTCTGGCGGAAGCGGCCCTGCTTACCCTTGAGCATGTCACTGATGGACTTCAGGGCGCGGTTGCCCGGGCCGGTGACCGGGCGGCCACGGCGACCGTTGTCGAACAGCGCGTCCACGGCCTCCTGCAGCATGCGCTTTTCGTTGTTCACGATGATCTCGGGGGCACCGAGGTCCAGCAGGCGCTTGAGGCGGTTGTTGCGGTTGATGACGCGACGGTAGAGGTCGTTCAGGTCGGAGGTCGCGAAGCGGCCACCGTCCAGCTGCACCATCGGGCGCAGGTCCGGCGGGATGACCGGGATGGAGTCCAGCACCATCACCTCGGGGCGGTTGCCCGTGGAGAGGAAGGCGTTGACCACCTTCAGGCGCTTCAGGGCGCGGGTCTTGCGCTGACCGGTGCCGGTGGCGATGATCTCGCGCAGCTCCTCGGCCTCGGCGGCCAGGTCGAAGGACTCCAGGCGGCGCTGGATGGCCTGCGCGCCCATGGCGCCCTTGAAGTAGATGCCGTAGCGCTTGACCATCTCGCGGTAGAGGCGCTCGTCGCCCTCCAGGTCGCCCACCTTCAGGCCGGTGAAGCGGTCCCACACGGCGTTCATGAAGTCCAGGTCGTCCTGGGCGCGGCGGCGGATGTTGGCCATCTCGCGCTCGCCGGCCTTGCGGAGCTTCTCGCGGGCGTCGGCCTTGGCGCCGGCCTCCTCCAGCTCCTTCAGGTCGGCCTCGAGCTTCTCCATGCGGAAGGCGATGTCGGCGTCGCGCTTGTCCTCCAGGCGCTTGCGCTCGACCTCGATCTCGTTGGTCAGCATCGCCATGTCCTCGTGGCGGCCCTCGGTGTCGACCTCGGTGACCATGTGGGCGGCGAAGTAGATGACCTTCTCCAGGTCCTTGGGCGCCAGGTTCAGCAGGTAGCCCAGGCGGGAGGGCACGCCCTTGAAGTACCAGATGTGCGTGACCGGGGCGGCCAGCTTGATGATGCCCATGCGCTCGCGACGCACCTTGGCGCGGGTAACCTCCACGCCGCAGCGCTCGCAAACGATGCCCTTGTAGCGCACGCGCTTGTACTTGCCGCACGCGCACTCCCAGTCACGGGTGGGGCCAAAGATCTTCTCGCAGAACAGGCCGTCCTTCTCCGGCTTGAGCGTGCGGTAGTTGATGGTCTCGGGCTTCTTGACCTCGCCGTAGGACCATTCGTCGATGTTCTCAGCCGTGGCCAGGCTGATGTGGAGCTTGTCGAAGGCGTTAGCGTCGAGCAAGGTGTCCTCTTTCCGGGTAATTCACCAATTCCGTATGGCCGGTGTCGGCCGGTGGGGTGGCCCGCCGCAGCCCGCCCGCGGGGAGCGGGCGGCGGCGGGTACCCGTTTTAGAGCTCTTCGAAGTCGCGCGCGTCGGGGCGGCGGCCCAGGTCGATGCCCAGTTCCTCGGAGGTGCGGAACACGTCCTCCTCGGTCTCGCGCAGCTCAATCGCGTTGCCCTGCTCGTCCAGGGCCTCCACGTTCAGGCACAGGGAGCGCATTTCCTTGACCAGAACCTTGAAGGACTCCGGGATGCCCGGGTCGGGGATGTCCTCGCCCTTGACGATGGCCTCGTAGACCTTGACACGGCCGGTGACGTCGTCGGACTTGACCGTGAGCAGCTCCTGGAGGGCGTAGGCGGCGCCGTATGCCTCCAGGGCCCACACCTCCATTTCACCGAAGCGCTGGCCACCGAACTGGGCCTTACCACCCAGCGGCTGCTGCGTGATCATGGAGTACGGGCCGGTGGAGCGGGCGTGAATCTTGTCGTCCACCAGGTGGTGCAGCTTCAAGATGTACATGTAGCCCACGGAGATCGGGAACGGGAAGGGCTCACCGGAGCGACCGTCGAACAGGCGCGCCTTGCCGTTGACGCCGACCAGGCGGTCGCCGTCGCGGGTGGGCAGCGTGCAGTCCAGCAGGCCGGTCAGCTCGTCGGCCTCCAGGCCGTCGAACACCGGGGTGGCCACGCGGGTGCCGGCCGGGGCGGCAACGCCGTCGGCGGGCAGCTTGGCCGCCCACTCCTTGGCCTGCGCCAGCGCGCCGGTGGCGTCCCAGCCCTGGGAGGCGATCCAACCGAGGTGGACCTCCAGCACCTGGCCGATGTTCATGCGGCCGGGCACACCCATCGGGTTGAGGATGATGTCAACCGGGGTGCCGTCCTCTAGGAACGGCATGTCCTCGACGGGCAGGATCTTGGAGATAACACCCTTGTTGCCGTGGCGACCGGAGAGCTTGTCACCGTCGGTGATCTTGCGACGCTGGGCGATGTAGACCGTGATGCGCTGGTTCACGCCTGCGGGCAGCTCGTCGTCGTCGCCGGACGCCTCCTTGACGCCGATGACGATGCCGGACTCGCCGTGGGGCACGCGCAGGGAGGTGTCGCGCACCTCGCGGGCCTTCTCACCGAAGATGGCGCGCAGCAGGCGCTCCTCGCTGGTCAGCTCGGTCTCACCCTTCGGGGTGACCTTGCCGACCAGAATGTCGCCGGCACCCACCTCGGCACCGATGCGGATGATGCCGCGCTCGTCCAGGTGAGCCAGGGTCTCCTCGCTCACGTTGGGGATGTCGCGGGTGATCTCCTCCGGGCCCAGCTTGGTGTCGCGGGCGTCGATCTCGTGCTCCTCGATGTGGATCGAGGTGAGGACGTCCTCGCTAACCAGGCGCTGGGAGAGGATGATGCCATCCTCGTAGTTGAAGCCCTCCCAGGACATGAACGCAACCAGCAGGTTCTGGCCCAGGGCCAGCTCGCCGCCAGCGGTGGCGGGGCCATCGGCGATGACCTGGCCCTCCTCCACGCGGTCGCCCTCGTCCACGGTCACGCGCTGGTTGTAGCAGTTGCCCTGGTTGGAGCGACGGAACTTGGCCACGCGGTAGGTGTGGTTGGAGCCGGAGTCCTCCATGACGCAGATGTAGTCGGCCGAGACCTCGGTGACCACGCCGGCGCCGCCCTTGCGGACCACGATCACGTCGCCAGCGTCCACGGCGGCGCGGGCCTCCATGCCGGTGCCGACCAGCGGGGAGACGGGGCGCAGCAGCGGCACGGCCTGGCGCTGCATGTTGGCGCCCATGAGCGCGCGGTTGGCGTCGTCGTGCTCCAGGAACGGGATCATGGAGGTGGCCACGGACACCATCTGGCGGGCCGAGACGTCCATGTAGTCGATGTCCTCGACGTCCACCAGCGCCGGCTCGCCACCGGAGACACGGCACAGCGCCTGCTTCTCCACGAAGCGGCCGTTCCTGTCCAGCGGAGCGGATGCCTGGGCGATGGCGTGACGGTCCTCGTCGTCCGCGGTCAGGTAGCGGGTCTCGTCGGTGACCTGGCCGTTCTTGACCACGCGGTAGGGGGTCTCAACGAAGCCGAAGGGGTTGATGCGGGCGTAGGTGGCCAGCGAGCCGATCAGACCAATGTTCGGGCCTTCAGGGGTCTCGATGGGGCACATGCGGCCGTAGTGCGACGGGTGGACGTCACGGACCTCCATGCCGGCGCGGTCACGGGACAGACCACCGGGGCCCAGCGCGGAGAGACGACGCTTGTGGGTCAGGCCGGCCAGCGGGTTGTTCTGGTCCATGAACTGGGAGAGCTGCGAGGTGCCGAAGAACTCCTTGATCGCGGCCGTCACGGGACGGGTGTTGATCAGGGTGGTCGGCTGGATCGCCTGGGCGTCGGTGGTGGTCATGCGCTCGCGCACCACGCGCTCCATGCGGGAAAGTCCGGTGCGGACCTGGCCCTGGATCAGCTCACCGACGGCGCGAATGCGACGGTTACCGAAGTGGTCGATGTCGTCCTGCTCCACCGGGATCTCGACGTCCTCGCCACCGCGGCGACCGGGCAGCGTCTCCTCGCCCTTCTGCAGGGCCAGCAGGTAGCGCACGGCGGCCACGATGTCCTCGCGGCGCAGCAGCGCCTCGTCCAGCGGGGCGTCCAGTCCCAGCTTCTTGTTGATCTTGTAGCGACCAACCTTGGCCAGGTCGTAGCGCTTGGGAGCGAAGTAGTAGTTCTCCAGCAGGGCGCGACCGGCCTCGACGCTCGGCGGCTCACCCGGACGGATCTTGCGGTAGATGTCCAGGAGCGCTTCCTCCTGGGTCATCGACCCGTCCTTGTCCAGGCCGGCCAGCAGCAGCGGGTAGTCGGCGAACTGCTCGCGCAGCTCGGACTCGCTCAGTCCAAGGGCGCGCAGGAACACGGTGATGGACTGCTTGCGCTTGCGGTCGATGCGCACGCCCACGGCGTCGCGCTTGTCGATCTCGAACTCCAGCCAGGCACCGCGAGAGGGGATGACCTTGCAGGAGAAGGTGTCCTTGTCGCTGGTGCGGTCGGAGGAGCGCTCGAAGTAGACGCCGGGGGAACGCACCAGCTGGGAAACGACCACGCGCTCGGTGCCGTTAATGATGAAGGTGCCGCGCTCGGTCATGAGCGGGAAGTCACCCATGAACACGGTCTGGCTCTTGATTTCACCGGTGCCGTGGTTGATGAACTCGGCGGTGACGTAGAGCGGGGCGGCGTAGGTGTGACCCTTTTCCTTGCACTCCTCGGCCGTGTACTTGGGAGGCTCGAGGCGGTGGTCACTGAAGGACAGCTCCATCGTCTCGGCAAAGTCTTGAATCGGAGAAATCTCCGTAAAGATCTCCTCCAGGCCAGAGACGGACGGCAGGGCGTCGGCGTCTGGAGCGGCCGCGAGGCGCTCCTTCCACCGCTCGTTGCCGAGCAGCCAGTCGAAAGACTCGGTCTGCAGACCCAGCAGGTCCGGTGCCTGAAGCGGCTCGTGAATCTTGCCAAAAGAAACACGCTTAGAAGCGTGCATAGCGGGGGTGCGCGAGGCAGCCAAAAGAGGTCCTTCCCTCCGGTGGAGAACAGACAACGCCGCGCCCAGAACTTCGCCCGATGTCAAAGCGAAGGCAGGTTAAGCGCAAAAATACATATTAGCCGACTTGACAGAGTTCGGGGTTGTGTGTTTCGTCACGAGCGTGGTAATGGGCTTTGAATGGACGACGTTCCGCCCGCCACCCGGTCCACGCCCCCGCCCGGCGTACCACCAAATGCGCCGCCAAGTGTGCAGCCAAGTGCGCGGCCGGGCGAGCGCGGCAGGCGGCCGGGCCGGCGTACCCGGTCCCTGCCGCCGAAACTTGTCGAACCGCGCCGAGACTTGTCAATAGCCACCCTGCTAAGGACAAGTCTCGTGAAGTTTGGACAAGTTTCAACGAATCGAGGAGCGGCCGGGCGAGCGTGGCGGGCGCGCGAACATAAAGGAGGGCGGGGGCCGCATTCGCGACCCCCGCCCTGCCAGCGTTTAGATCAAGCTCACTTGAGCTCGACGGTGGCGCCAGCCTCCTCCAGCTGAGCCTTGGCCTTCTCAGCGGTGTCCTTGTCAACACCCTCGAGGACCGGCTTCGGGGCGCCGTCAACCAGCTCCTTGGCCTCCTTCAGGCCGAGGGAGGTGAGGGCGCGCACCTCCTTGATGACCTGGATCTTCTTGTCGCCGTGAGCGGCGAGGATGACGTCGAAGGAGTCCTTCTCCTCGGCGGCCGGGGCGTCGCCGGCGGCCGGGGCAGCAGCCACGGCAACGGCGGCCGGGGCGGCAGCGGTGACCTCGAAGGTCTCCTCGAACTGCTTCACGAACTCAGACAGCTCGATGAGGGTGAGCTCCTTGAAAGCGTCGATGAGCTCGGCGGGGGTGAGCTTCGCCATGATGGCGTTCCTTTCGGTTGGGTCCTGCTACGCGAGCAGGCAGGGTTTTTATGGGTTTGCCTGGAATCAGGCTTCGCCAGCCTGCTTTTCGCGCAGGGCCTCGACGGTGCGCACAGCCTTGGAGGCAGGTGCGGTGAACATGTAGGCAGCCTGGTAAAGGGCAGCCTTGAGGACGCCAGCGGACTTCGCCAGCAGAACCTCGCGGGACTCCAGGTCGGCAAGCTTGAGCACGCCATCCTTGGAGAGCAGAGCACCCTCCAGGACACCGGCCTTGATAACGAGCTTGTCGTTGGTCTTGGAGAACTCGCGCAGCGCCTTCGCAGCCTCCACCGGCTCACCGGTGACGAATGCGATGGCGGAGGGGCCAACGAGCTCATCAGCGATGATCTCGAGACCGGCCTCCTTGGCCGCGATAGCAGCCAGCGTGTTCTTCACGACCGCGAAGCTGGCCACACCCGCCAGGGAGCGACGCAGCTTGGACATCTCAGCAACCGTGAGCCCCCGGTATTCGGTCAGCAAAACGGCGTTCGCGTCGCGGAAACGCTCCGCGAGCTCAGCAATCGTTGCTGCCTTGTCAGGCCTCGCCATGGGCCCTCCTTCCGTGTCTGCCGCCGAGCCATGCCTCGCCAAAAACAAAATCCCCGGGCGCAGGCGCACGGGGACAGGGCTCCAACGGAGCAGTTCACGTTCACCTGCGCTGGCTTCTCGTTTAAGAACTTGGCCCCTCGAACGAGGGTGACCAGCGGTCTTGGGCTTTGCACAGCTTAGCGGCCCAGCCCGCGCCCGCTCAACAGGGCGTCCAGTGAGTCCGCTCACCCCACCTCGCTGCGGCCGTCATGGCAGGGCGGCGGGCGGCAACGTCGTCCAGCTAAAGGCTAGAAGCGGCGCGGAGTCAGGTTCGGGGCGCCGGGGTGGGAGACGCCACCCAGACCAAGCTCGCCGCCCCGGATCGGACCGCTCGGCAGCGTGGTCTCGCCGGCCCGCCACGCGGCCACGGCCTGCGCGCGGTTGTGCACGCGCAGCTTGGGGTAGGCCGAGTTGAGGTAGTTGCGCACGGTGCGCAGCGACAGGAAGAGCCGCTCCGCAATCTGGGCGTTCGTCAGGCCAGAGGACGCCAGCTGCAACACCTCCGCCTCGCGCCGGGTGAGCAGCAGACGGATCTTGTTGTTCACGCGCTGCGGCAACTCGGGCTGCACCACCGCCTGCGCGTTCGGCTGGCGCAGACGGGACAGGCGGCGACGCTGGGCTGCGGCGATCGCGTCGCTAACCTGGCGCAAATTCAGCTTGCCCAACACCAGGCAGCCGGTGGCGCCCGAGGCCATCGCCCGCTCGATGAGGGCCTGCTCGTGGTGCTCGGTGATCATGATGACCGAGGCCGTGCGCGCCAACTCCTGCAGGCAGCGGAAGAGCTCCACCAGGTCGGGGCTGAAGTCGAGCAGCACCATGTCGGGCATGACCTCGCCCGCGACGCGCATGGCCTGGGAGCAGTCGCGCGCCTCGTAGATGGAGAGATCGTCAGCGCAACGGGAGAGGAGTTCTCGCAGCCCAGCACGTACAACGATCGACGGGTCCACAATGAGCACCCGCATGGCTACCTCCTCCATTCCTCGCTTGAGGCTAGCGCCAGTTCGACGGGGAACAGCATGCGAGGCTCCCCGTTTACGACTATCTAGGTTATTAAACCATCACTGTGACCTAAGGCCCGGCCGCATGGGGGAGCTGGGAGTGCCGAGTGAGCCACATTTAGGTGAGGCAAACGCGGTCTTGACAGGAGGCCCGCGCGCCGCTGCGGCGGGGAGCGCGCCGCCGACTGCGCGGTGCTCTCAGCTTCCCCTGGCGCGCGGCCGGGCGGCGGGGAGCGGGCCGCCGACTGCGCTGTGCAGAGGGACCTGCCTGCGGGCGTGCGCAAACGCCTTCGCCTTTGTTGTTCCCGTTGGGCCTTTGTTGCACCGGTTGTAGCTTTCTTGCACCTCCTGTGGCGCTACGACGCCGATTACCGCCTCAACAGGTCGCCCAAAGGCTCAGACGCTGCAAGAAAGGCTCGAAAGCTGCAACAAAGGCTCAACCGCTCGCGCAATGCCCCCCCGTTGGTAGCCGGCCGGCCCCGCCTCAACCGCTTGCGCAATGCCCCACCCCCGTTGGTAGCCGGCCGGCCCCGCCTCAACCGCTTGCGCAATGCCCCACCCCCGCTGGCAGGCAGCCGCGCCCCTTCGATGGCTTGCTCGACCGCTCATCCAGGCCCCCACCGTGGACGACGTTCCACCGGCCGCCCCGCCCAGCCCGCCGTTCGTGTGCACGGCCCGAGCCAGGGAGCGGACCGGCCGGGGTTGCGCAAACGATTGAGGGGTTACGCGACCTATTGAGCCCTTGGTGCACCTCTGGAGCTTTTGGTGCACCTATTGAGGGGTTACCCGACCGGGTAGGCCTACGACTGGTTCACTAAGCCCACGAGAGGTGCACCAACCCTACGAGAGGTGCACTATCCCCTCAATCGTTTGCGCACTACCAGGGCGAAGCCGGTAGCGAGGTCCGCGCGCCCCCAGGGAGAGTCCAGCAGAGAAGCCCGCGCATACACCGAGGCCGGTGGAGATGTCCGCGCGCGCCGAGGGCGCGGCCAGCAAAGAAGCCCGCGCACACCCAGGGCGGACCCGGCGGTGGTTGCCGCGGACCCTCGCATGGTCGGGGGCACCCGCGCCACAAATGTTGCAACGGGGTACATCCGACCGCTTGGTGCCGCGCCCCCCGGCCGGTCGCATGTACCCCGACCCTACGCTTGTACGCTCGGGGGCAGGACGCCCCAGCCACCCGCCCCCAGCCACCCGCAGCCGCCGCCCGGCACAACCACCGACCGCACGGCGCCACCCGCCTCCAGCCGCAGCCGCCATCGCCCCCGCCGCCCACCTCCAGCAGGTCAGCCCGGGGGCGCCGCCAAGCGCCCGACGAGGTGGCGCGCATCGCCCCTCTCCCCCACAGGCGCGGCGGGGAGCTTTTGCCCCGGCGCGCCTTTCTGGTTGCCTTGGGGCGGGGAGGTGAGACCGCGTGCACTGGCAGCTGTGGACCTACGGCGCGCTTGGCGCGACGTGCTGCGCGCTCGGCGCGGGGTGGCTGTGGCGGCTCCTGCCCTCGCTGGCCCGCAACTACCTTGGTGCCGGGCGCGGTCCCGACCCCCGCTTTGCCCCCGTGCCGGACACCCTTCGCCTTTGTCTGCCCATCGGAGTCTTCTGGGCGGCCCTGGTGCTCCTGACACTGCCCGCCCCGGCTGGTTTGCTGCTGGCGACGCCGCTACTGTTCGCGCCGGCGCTGGCATTGCTCGACGCTGAGAGTCACAGGCTGCCAGACACCCTCACCTCCGCCCTCTGGGCCAGCCAGTCGGCCCTGCTGCTGGCGGCTACCTCCGGGCTACTCGGGCCATACGGCCTGTCCCCAGCCAGCACCGCCATCGCGGCCCTGGCCTGGCTGGCCCTGGCGGTAGCCGGGCTCGCGGCCGCCGCCTTCCCCCTCGGGATCGGACTGGGCGACGCCAAGCTCGCCGCCCCCATCGGCGCCACCCTCGCCGCGCTCTCCCCCGCGCTGCTGTGGGCCTGGCTCACCTTGGCCGTTGTCCTGGCCGGCGCCTGGGCGGGGATCGGACTGGCGACGGGCCGATACGGCTGGCGGCAGTCGATCGCCTTCGGCCCGCCTCTGCTGCTCTCGCTGGGACTGCTCGCAGCCGCTCTGGCCGCCTAGCCGTCACCCGGTTGGCCGACGTTCCACCCGCCGCCTCTTTGCCGCCCCCGCCCGGATACGAGCGGGCCCGGATACGGCAGTGCGCCGGGGTACCTGCAGGTACCCCGGCGCACTAGCTCTGCTTACGCGCTACCTCAGGAGGCGTCCGAGGCGAGCAGGTTGCGGGTCTTCGTGATGTCCAGCGGGATACCCGGACCCATCGTGGTGGTCATGGTGCCCTTGACCATGTAGCGGCCCTTGGAGGTGGCCGGCTTCAGGCGCAGGATCTCCTCCATCGCAGCCGCGTAGTTCTCCACCAGCTGCTCCTCGGAGAAGGAAGCCTTACCGATGATGAAGTGCAGGTTGGAGTGCTTGTCCACACGGAACTCGATGCGGCCACCCTTGATGTCGGTGACGGCCTTGGCCACGTCCATCGTCACGGTGCCGGTCTTCGGGTTCGGCATGAGGCCACGCGGACCCAGCACGCGACCCAGGCGACCCACCTTGCCCATCAGGTCCGGGGTGGCCACGGCGGCGTCGAAGTCCGTCCAGCCACCGGCGACCTTGGCGATCAGCTCGTCGCCGCCCACCTCGTCGGCGCCGGCGGCGAGGGCCTGCTCGGCACGCTCACCAACGGCGAAGACGATCACGCGGGCGGTCTTACCCGTACCGTGCGGCAGGTTGACGGTGCCACGCACCATCTGGTCAGCCTTACGGGGGTCAACGCCGAGGCGGAAGACAACCTCGACGGTGGGGTCGAACTTAGCGCTCTGGCCCTTGGCCAGGCGCACGGCCTCCAGGGGGGTGTAGAGCACGCCGGCGTGGATCTTCTCCGCTGCGGCGCGGTAGCTCTTGCTGCGCTTTACCATAGCTTTACTCCTTGCTATTCGTGGTGAACGGGCCGCGCAGGCCCTGCCACTGTTCGCCTAAGCGAACTACTTTCAGTCGGTAACGGTCACGCCCATGGAGCGCGCGGTGCCGGCGATGATCTTCGCGGCAGCGTCCACGTCGTTAGCGTTGAGGTCGGGCAGCTTGGTCTCCGCGATCTCGCGGACCTGAGCGGCGGACAGGGTGGCAACCTTCGAGGCGTGCGGGGTCGCAGAACCCTTCTGCACACCGGCGGCCTTCTTGATGAGCTCCGCGGCCGGCGGGGTCTTGGTCACGAAGGTGAACGAGCGGTCCTCGTAAACCGTGATCTCGACCGGGATAACGTTGCCGCGCTGAGACTCGGTGGCAGCGTTGTAGGCCTTGCAGAACTCCATGATGTTCACACCGTGCTGACCGAGGGCGGGACCCACGGGCGGCGCCGGGTTGGCTGCACCGGCCTGAATCTGCAGCTTAATGAGGCCGGTGACCTTCTTCTTCGGGGGCATGGATGTACATCCTTCTTGTATTCCACTTACGTCAGGGGCTGTCTTCCTGGCCCCTGCCGGTTGGCGCCAAAGCGCCGGTGCACCGCGAGGGCGCACAAACGAGCATTTTACCGCTAATTGCGGACACCTCACCGGTGTAACTCGTCACAGCAATCTCCACCCAGAACGGCGCTGGCCGGGGCACAGCCCCGGCCAGCGACCACTTGGGAGGATCAGTTCGTGACCTTCTCCACCTGGCCGAAGCTCAGCTCCACCGGCGTCTGACGCTCGAAGATCGTCACCAGCACCGTCAGCTTGCGAGCCTCCAGGTGAATCTCGGAGACCTCCGCCATCTGGTCCTCGAACGGACCGTCGATGACCTTGACGATCTCGCCGACCTCCAGGTCGATGAACACGTCCGGGGCGGCGGCAGCCTGGTCCTCAGCGGAGACGCTGTCCAGGGTCTTCTGGTGCTCGCGCACCGCAGCCTTGATCAGCGGGTCAAACATGTTCATGACCTCGTCCTCGCTCAGCGGGACGGGGTTGCGAGCGTCACCCACGAAACCGGTGACGGCCGGGGTCTCCTTGACCAGGCGCCAGGCCTCGTCGGTCAGGTCCATGCGCACCAGCACGTAGCCGGGGATGCGGATCCGGGAGATCGTCTTCTTCTTGTTGTCGGCCTTGAGCTCCACGACCTCTTCCATCGGCACCTCGACCTGGAAGATGTAGTCCTCCATCTCGAAGTTGGCGATGCGGGTCTCCAGGTTCGCCTTCACCTTGCGCTCGAAACCGGCGTAGGAGTGAATCACGTACCAGTCACCGGGCAGGGAGCGCAGGTTCTCGCGGAACAGCTCCACCGGGTCAACGGCCTCAACTTCGCTCTCCGCCTCCTCGGCAGGAGCGTCGGCGGCAACGTCGTCCACCTCGGCTACCTCGACGTCGGCAACAACCTCGGCCTCGTCAGCAACGGGCTCAACCGCGACGTCGTCCAGCACCTCATCAGCAAGGGGCTCAAAGGGGTTTGCATTGGCAGTCACGATTGACTCCTAGGAAGAATCGACTTCGGCAAAAGCTCCTGCTCAGCCAAAGACGAGCTTGGCCAGCTGGTTGAAGATGAAGTCCAGAACACCGACGAAGGCCATGACGGCCAGCACGAACACGACCACTACCAGGAAGTAGGTCCACAGCTCGTCACGAGACGGGGTTACGACCTTCTTGAGTTCAGCGATCACCTGGCGGATGAACAGTGCGATGCGAGCGAAAAAGCCACGGCGCTGCGCGACCGACTGCTCTTGGCCCTTCTTCGCCTCGCTCATCAAGTACCCCCAGGTGTTGCTTGTACCAGGTATGCGGTTCAGCTTCGCCGATCCAGCATGGCAGGGCAGGCGGGACTCGAACCCACAACCGCCGGTTTTGGAGACCGGTGCGCTACCAATTGCGCCACTGCCCTTCGTCGTTTCCACCGGCCGCGTGAGCGTCCCGTGAACCTCGACCTGCGGAAGTCTACGGGGTGAACGCGAAAAACCCAAATGCTGTGTCGGCCACACCAGTTTCAGATAGCAAAATTGGGCGAAATCGCGTTGAACGCCCCGGGGCATCCGTGCCACGATCGTGCCGTGAACACTTCTCGCATTTCCCCCCGTCTTGCCGCCATCGCCGAGTCCGCCACGCTGGCCGTGGACGCCAAGGCGAAGGCCCTGAAGGCCGCCGGCCGCCCCGTCATCGGTTTCGGTGCCGGCGAGCCCGACTTCCCCACCCCGGACTACATCGTCGAGGCCGCCATCAAGGCCGCCTCCGACCCGGCCATGCACCGCTACTCGCCCGCCAAGGGCCTGCCGGCGCTGCGCGAGGCCATCGCGGCCAAGACGCTGCGCGACTCCGGCTACGAGGTCCACCCCGATGACATCGTGGTGACCAACGGCGGCAAGCAGGCCGTCTTCCAGGCCTTCGCCGCGATCATCGGGGAGGGCGACGAGGTGATCCTGCCCGCCCCCTACTGGACCTCCTACCCGGAGATGATCGCCCTGGCCGGCGGCCGCACCGTCTCCGTCTTCGCCGGCGCCGAGGCCGACTACAAGGTCACCGTCGAGCAGCTGGAGGCCGCCCGCACCGAGCGCACCAAGGCACTGCTTTTCTGCTCTCCCTCCAACCCGACCGGCTCGGTCTACACCCCTCAGGAGGCCAAGGCAATCGGCCAGTGGGCCCTGGACCACGGCGTGTGGATTATCACTGACGAGATCTACGAGCACCTGCTCTACGAAGGCGCCGAGCCCACCCACCTAGTCAAGCTCCTGCCCGAGTTGGCAGACACCACGATCGTGCTCAACGGCGTGGCCAAGACCTACGCGATGACCGGTTGGCGAGTCGGCTGGATGATCGGCCCCAAGGACGTCATCAAGGCCGCCACCAACTTCCAGTCCCACCTGACCTCCAACGTGTGCAACGTCGCCCAGCAGGCGGCCCTGGCCGCCGTGGCCGGCGACCTGACTGCGGTGGACGAGATGCGCGGGCACTTCGACCGCCGCCGTCAGCTCATGGTGAAGCTGCTCTCCGAGATCAACGGCTTCCAGGTGCCCGTGCCTCGCGGCGCGTTCTACGCCTACCCGAGCGTGGAGGGCCTGATGGGCACCCAGATTCGTGGCCGCGACATCAACTCCTCTGCGGACCTGGCCACCGCCATCCTCGAGGAGGTCGAGGTGGCTGCGGTTCCCGGCGAGGCCTTTGGCCCCTCCGGCTTCCTGCGCTTCTCCTACGCGACCTCCGACGCCGCCATCGAGGAAGGCATCGGGCGCATCAAGGAGCTCATCAACAACGGCTGATCCCGGTACGCCAAAGAGCGGGTGGCCCCTGGGATTTCCCAGGGGCCACCCGCTCTTTCCCCTCGCTCACCGCGCCGCACGCGGCGCAGCCCGGTTGGGCACTAGGGGGCTCAGTGCGTGTCGTCGAACAGCGAGGCCACGGAGCCGTCGTCGAACACCTCGCGGATGGCGCGGGCCAGCAGCGGGGCGATCGAGAGCACGGTCAGGCCCGGGAAGCGCTTCTCCGCCGGCAGCGGCAGGGTGTCGGTGATGATGACCTCGCGCGCGCCGGACTCGGCCAGGCGCTGGCAGGCCGGGTCGCTCAGCACGCCGTGGGTGGCGGCGATCAGAACGTCGGCGGCGCCGGCGTCCTTCAGCACGCGCACCGCGCCGGCGATCGTGCCGCCGGTGTCGATCAGGTCGTCCACCAGCACGCAGGTACGGCCCTCCACGTCACCCACCACGCGGTTAGAGACCGCCTGGTTCGGGCGCGTGGTGTCGCGGGTCTTGTGCACGAACGCCAGCGGGCCACCGCCCAGGCGGGCCGCCCACTGCTCGGCCACGCGGATGCGGCCGGCGTCCGGGGAGACCACCGTGATGTTGGAGGTGTCCACGCGGGAGCGCACGTACTCGGTCAGCACGGGCATGGCCCACAGGTGGTCCACCGGGCCGTCGAAGAAGCCCTGCGCCTGGGAGGCGTGCAGGTCCACGCTCATCAGGCGCTCGGCGCCGGCGGTCTTAAACAGGTCGGCCATCAGGCGAGCGGAGATGGGCTCGCGGCCCTGGTGCTTCTTGTCCTGGCGCGCATACGGGTAGAACGGCATCACAACGGTGATGCGCTTGGCGGAGGCGCGCTTGAGGGCGTCCACCATGATCAGCTGCTCCATCACCCACTGGTTGATCGGGGTGGTGTGGGACTGCAGCACAAAGACGTCGCAGCCGCGCACAGACTCGTTGAAGCGGACGTAAATCTCACCGTTGGCAAAGTCGTAGCTGGTGGTGGGCAGGATCTCAATGCCCAGCTCGTCTGCCACCGCCTGCGCGAGCTCGGGGTGTGCCCGTCCCGTAACTAGTACCAGTCGCTTTTCTCCGGAGGTGATGATCCCGGTCATTCCCTAGCCTTCCACGGTGGGCGCGCCGAACCGTCGGTGGCTGCGGCGGCGGATTGAGGTACTGGGCCATTCTAGCCGTCCACAGGCAGTGGTTGTACGCCTCAGGTCCGCCCCATCTTGTGGTAGCGGCGACATCTGCGGGCCCGGAACGGAAAGGGGCGGGGGCCGCCGCGCGACTCCCCGCCCTAACCGGCGCTGAGGCGCCGCAATCCGCTCCGCCCTTAGGATTCGAACCCAAACCGCAAGGCACCAAAAACCTGCGTGCTGCCATTACACCAGGGCGGACTTGCCCGCTCGGCCACAACTGACACTCCACCGGCCGGAAACGGGCAGTGAACATTGTGCCATCTTCCGGGCAAAATGGAGACATGGAACCTACCCGCCGCACCCGCATGAGCGGGGTACAGCGCCGCGAGCAGCTGCTAGCTGTTGGCCGTGAAGTGATCGCCGAGAAGGGCTACGAGGCCGCCAGCGTCGAGGAGATCGCCGCGCGCGCCGGGGTTTCCAAGCCGGTCATTTACGAGCACTTTGGCGGCAAGGAGGGCCTCTACGCGGTGGTGGTGGACCGCGAGGTGCAGGCGTTCACCTCCGCGATCCGCGATTCCCTGGCGGCGGGCGGCAACCTGCGGGAGATGGTGGAGCGCACCGTCTACACGCTGATGACCTACATCGAGGAATCCACCGACGGTTTTCGCATCCTGGTGCGCGATTCCCCGACGGCCTTCACCTCCAGTTCCTCCTCCGTGATGGGCGAGGTGGCCGGCGCCGTGGAGGACCTGCTGGCCGAGGCCTTCGCCCGCCGCAACTTCCCCACCGACGTCGCCCCGCTCTACGCCCAGATGCTGGTTGGCCTCTACGGCCTTACCGGCCAGTACTGGCTCGAGGACGACTCCCGCACCAAGGACGAGGTTGCCACCCACCTGGTCAACCTGGTGTGGAACGGCCTTCGGGGACTTGACCCGCACCCGCGCCTGCTGACCATTTCCGCCGAGCAGTAGGAAAAGGCCCCACCGGCCCCTAACGGCACCGGCCGCATCGATCAAGGCGGCCGGGCGGAACGTCGTACCCACGTTGGCCGACGCCGCCCACCGGCCGCACCGATCAAGGCAACCGGGCGGAACGTCGTACCCCAGGCGCCCCACCTATAAACGCCGCCAATATCACACTATTGCGTCCCGCCGCATGTGGGAACTTCTCCCTGTGTAAAGGACAATTCTTCAGACAACTTCCCAGCACCGGAGCTAGGGAGGCGAATGCCGGAAGATCCTTTAAATCGATAAGGAAACACCATGACAAAGGCCCGCTCACGCTGGAACGCCTTGGTTGCTGCCCTTGCCGGTAGCGCCCTGGTGGCGCTAGGCGCCCAACCAGCGGTCGCCACACCGTACGAAAACCCCACTCCCCCAGCAGTCGCTGAGGACGGCACGGACGCGGACTACAACACCGCGGAAGACTTCATCGACTACACCTCCCAGGAGCCAGGCACCTACTTCGTCAGGCTCCGCACCGAAAACACCGCTACCCGCGCCTTCGCCGCCGCGCACGGCCTGGAGGGCGAGGAGGCAGAGCGAGTAATTGAGCAAGTCGCGCAAGACACCCGCGACGAAATCGAGGCGAAGATCGACCAGATCACCGAGCTGGTCCCCGAAGCCGAGGAAGTATTCCAGCTCACCAACTCCGTGCCCGGCGTGGCCCTGGACGCCACCGGCGAGCAGCTCGCCGCCCTGGCAAACCACCCGCAGGTGGCCGGCATCGAGCCCATCCGCAAGGTCTACCCGATGAACGGCGCCACCACGGCCTCCACCCACGCCGACCTGGCCTGGACCGCCGGCAAGCTCGGCGAGGGCGCCCTGGTAGCGGTCGTGGACTCCGGCATCGACTACACCCACAAGACCTTCGGCGGCGACGGCAACTACGAGCAATACCGGACCGACCAGGCCCGCAAGAACAACGCCGACTCCGCCGACTACCCCTCCGCCGTGGTTATCGGCGGCCGCGACTTCGCCGGCGACGGCGCCCCCATCAGCGGCCAGAACCACCACGACAACAACCCGCTCGACGCGGCCCCGGCCGTGGTCTGTCCGAACGCCGCCCACCCCTCCGGTGGTCACGGCACCCACGTGGCCGCCACCATCGCCGGACGCGGCGTGAACGCCGACGGCTCCACCTTCACCGGCGACTACGCCACCCTCACCCCGGACCAGCTCGCCAAGATGAAGACCCCGCCGGGCATGGCCCCCAAGGCGCGCCTGCTGTCCCTGCGCATCTTCGGCTGCTCCGGCGGTGGCTACTCCGAGCCCGCCCTCGACTGGCTGCTCGCCCCCGAGCGCGCCACCGAAGGCACCTTCCCCGACGTGGTCAACATGTCCCTGGGCTCCCCGTGGGCCCCGCACGACGACATCGGGCGCGTCCAGGTTCGTCAGCTCACCGAGCGCGGCGCCCTGGTGGTGGTCTCCGCCGGCAACGACGGCAACCACGCCGACATCGGCGGCTTCCCGGCCGGCTCGCCCTACACCCTGACCGTCGGCGCCACCCGCTACGACAACGGCGACTGGCCCCAGCTGCAGGGCAACACCGACTGGGAAGAGGCCCGCGCCAAGCGCGATATGCGCGTCACCTTCTTCACTTCCCGCGGTAAGCACGGCAGCCACGGCATCATCAAGCCCGACGTGGCCGCCCCGGGCGCCGGCATCACCTCCGCCGCCGTCGGCACCGGCGACGGCTCCGTGGCCCAGACCGGTACCTCCATGGCCGCGCCCGTCGTTGCTGGCGCCGCCGCCGTGCTGGCCGCCGCGCAGCCCACCTGGGAGCCCAAGCGCCTCAAGGCCGCCCTGATGAACTCCGCCGTCGAGATCAAGGACGGGGTGGGCAACCCCGCCAGCCCGATCCGCGGTGGTGCGGGCCTGGTGAACATCGACGCCGCCACCAAGTCCAAGGTCATAGCCACCTCCCGCGACAACACCGACCTGGTCTCGCTCACCTTCGGCATCGTGGACGTTCCCGCCGCCGGCTGGAGCAAGACCAAGGAAGTCGTGCTGCAAAACCTCACCAACGAGGCCCAGGAGCTGGACCTCAGCTACCGGCCGGCCGTTGACATGGCGGGCGTGAACGTCACCGTCGAGCCCGCCCAGGTCACCGTGCCCGCCCCGGTAGCGGGGGGTTCCGACGGCAGCGTCACCGTCAGCGTCAAGGTGGAGGTGACCGACCCCAGCGTCATGCAGCGCCTGGGCGATGGCACCGAGGAAGACAAGCTTGACTACGTCACCCAGGAGGCCGGCTGGCTGGTGGGCACCGGCGCGCAGAACCTGCGCCTGCCCGTCCACGTAGCCCCCCGCCCCGCCAGCGACGTCACCGTCGCCAAGAAGGTGATGCTGCCCTTCGAGAACGCCGGCGCCTCCAGCCCGGTGACCATGCAGGCCGCTCTGACCGGTGACTCGATCTCCACCGGCAGTGGTAAGGGCAAGTTCGAGAACTTCGCCATCACCACGCGCCTGCTGGTGGAGCGCCCCGTCCAGCCCGCCTTCGCCAACTCCTCCCAGGCGGCAATGGACATTGTGCGCGTCGGTATCGCCACCAACCTCGACGACATGATCGCGGCCGGCCAGCCCGACAACGCCTCCGTGCTGATCTCAGTCGAGACCTCCAACCCGTGGGACCGCCTGGGCACCGACTTCGGCCGCTTCCACGTCAAGATCGACCGCACCGACGCCGCCGACAACGGCGACATCTACCACGCGGTGGTCAAGATGGGCGGCGACAAGCACACCAAGACGTTCATCCACAACAAGACGCAGGACGACGCCACCCGCCAGGCCGACCCCAAGGCGACCCTGCACCCGGTGGCCACCACCGAGCTGTTCGGTCTGCCCCAGGACAGCGACATGCCGGTGTTCGACAGCAACGTGGTCGGCATCGAGGTGCCGCTGCGGGCCCTTGGATACACCGCTGAGCAGATCAACAACCGCCAGGTGGCCTTCGGCTTCTCCGTGGCGGGCCTGACCGGGCTCGGCTCCCAGTGGGTTCCCGACGCCGGCTCCAACGGCATGCCGCCGGTGATCAACAACAACCTGGCGTTCGCCCCAGACCACGCCCGCATTCTGGCCCCCGAGATCACGCGCGCCGGTAACTACGCCGTCCCGGTGGACGGGCTCTCCGCGCTGCCCATCCGTGCGGCCGGCCCGATCACGAACATCCGGCTCTCCACGTTCTTCACCCGCAACCTGGCCACCAGCCGGATCCAGTCCACGCAGATCACCCGTCACATTCCCACGGTGGAAAACCCGACGATGGTCACGCCGTTGGCTCCCGAGTTCGTTGACCCGGACCCGAACACGGCCGAGGGCGACAAGATCGTGATCCCGAACGTGACCGGCGTGGTCTACCGGATCAACGACCAGATCGTCACCGGTGACTACACGGCCTTCACTCGTGGCGAGGTTGTGGTGGTGACCGCCGAGCCGGCGCACGGCTACGCGTTCACCGCCAACTCCCCCTCCGAGTGGAGCCACGTCTACCTGGTCCCGGCCGACGTCGCCACGCCGGTCGCCCCCACCTTCGTTGACCCGGACAAGACCACTGCGGAGGGTGACAAGATCGTCATCCCGATCGTCCCCGGCGTGGTCTACCTGGTAGACGGCCAAGAGGTTTCCGGCGACGTCTACAACGTCAAGCGCGGCGAGGAGACCGTGGTGACCGCAGTGCCCAAGGGCGGCTTCGTGTTCACCCCCGGCAGCGTCACCACCTGGCGCTACACCTACGCGCCCGTTGCCCTCGAGGTGGCGCCCGAGCCGCCCAGGTTCGTGGACCCCGACCCGGCCACCGCCGACGGGGACATGCTGGTGATCCCCAGCGTTGACGGTGTCATCTACAAAATTGGCGGCACCCAGGTCACCGGTAACTACACGAGCTTCACGCGCGGCACGCCCATCGTGGTCAAGGCGGAGGCCAAGCCCGGCTACGCGCTGGACAAGGACAAGCCTGCCGAGTGGAGCTTCACCTTCCCGGTGCTGCCGAAGGTGGCTACCCCGACCGCTCCCCGGTTCGTGGACCCCAACCCGGCCACCGCCGACGGGGACATGCTGGTGATCCCCAGCGTTGACGGTGTCATCTACAAGATTGGCGGCACCCAGGTCACCGGTAACTACACGAGCTTCACGCGCGGCACGCCCGTCGTGGTCAAGGCGGAGGCCAAGCCCGGCTACGCGCTGGACAAGGACAAGCCTGCCGAGTGGAGCTTCACCTTCCCGGTGCTGCCCGTACAGCCGCCGAGCGCCTCCGCTTCCGCTTCCGCGAGCGCGAGTGTCACCGCGAGCGCGGCGCCCGGCTCGTCTGCCAGTGCGTCTGCAAAGCCGTCGGTGACCGCCACCGCTACCGCGACGCCCAAGCCGACGGCAACGCCCGAGCCGACCGCCACGGCGACCGTTCCCACCCCGCCTGGGACCGAGCCTTACTCGTTCGGGCGTCTGGCCGGTAGCTCCCGTTACGGCACCTCCATGGAGATCGCTGCTGCGGGTACCTGGGGTGACACCGTGGTCCTGGCTAGCGGCGCCAACGCCGCCGACGCCCTGGCGGCCACTCCGCTGGCGGCTGCGCTGAAGGCCCCGGTGATTCTCACCCCGGCCGGCACGCTGGACCCGAAGACCACCGCCGCGCTCACTACGGCAAAGGCCGCCGGCGCGGTCAAGGTCTTGTTGGTTGGTGGCTACGGCACGATCTCGCGGGGTGCCGAGCGCGCCGTGCGAGACATGGGCTTCACGGTGGAGCGCCTGCAGGGAGGCAACCGCTTCGAGACGGCCCAGAAGCTGGCCGACCGCACCCGGGACGTCTACGCGGGCCGCAACGTCAAGGTTGGCCGCGTTGTGCTGGTGGACGGCACCAACTTCGCCGACGCCCTTGCCGGTGGTCCCGTGGCCGCTGCAGGCAACGGCGTGGTGCTGCTGACCAACGGCAAGTCGATGCCTTCCGCTGTGGCGGCTCAGGTGCGCCGCTTGGGGGCCCCGGAGGTCGTGGTCCTGGGTGGCGCGGCCGCAGCTGCGGCCGGCGACCTGGCCACTAAGCGCGTGGTGGGTGCAGACCGCTACGACACGGCCGTTCGCGCAGCCGAGCAGTTCATCCCGAACGCGAAGTCTGTGCTGGTGGCCAGCGGCGAGAGCTACCCGGACGCCCTCTCGGGTGGTGCGCTCATGGCCCAGCGGGGCGGCATCCTGCTGCTGACCCCGAAGGCGGCGCTCTCCTCCCGGGTGTCCACCTTCCTGGGTGCGCGTTCCTTCAACTGGGTTCGCGTGGCCGGCGGTGACGGGGCCGTCTCCAACCTCGTGGCCATCCAGCTGCAGGCGCTGACGCGCCCGTGAGCTAGACGGTAAACCGCGGCGGGGGCGGGCTGTTTTCCTAACAGCCCGCCCCCCGCCTTTGCTCGCGCCGGAACTTGTCCACTGACGCCGAAACTTGTCCTTGGAGGGGCCACTATCGACAAGGCTCGGCGCGCATTGACAGGTTTCGGTGGGATTGGGGGCCGGGGACGTCTCGGCGCGCATCGCAACTCGACGTTCGAGTGCTCAACTCGACGTTCGAACACTCAACTCGACGTTCGCAACCAAGCTAACGTCGAGATTCACCGCCAAACGTCGAGATCCACCGCCAAACGTCGAGATCCACCGCCAAACGTCGAGATTGGATCCAGGGCTGGGCCGAGGCGCGCGCCAGTTCGGGGGCCTCAGCGCCCGGACGGGCTCTTGTCGGCCAGCTGCTGGGCGGCGTCGGCGACGCGGTTGTTGTACTCGGCGGAGTCGTTGTAGGCCTTCACCGCCGCGATCCAGTTCTCCGCCACGGAGAGGTCGCGGCCGGCCGAGCACAGGTACCGGGCGGCCGCCAGGGCAGCGTCGTCCAGCTGGTCGGGGCTGGCCACACCGTCGGCGTTGCCGTCGCTGGCGTAGCTGGCCCACGTGCCGGGCAGGAACTGCATGGGGCCCACAGCACGGTCCCACTGCGGGTCGCCGTCCACGCGGCCGCCGTCGGTGTCGGGGATGCGCGCCAGGCTCTGTCCGGCCTCCTCCTGCCCGCGCAGCTGCACGCCCCGGATGCCGGGCTTGACCTCGCCGCTCGCGGTGAGCTTGGCACCGTTCAGGCTGCCGTGCTCGCTTTCCACCTGCCCGATCGCGGCCAGCGTGTTCCAGCCCAGGCGGCACGCCGGCTGCGTCTGCTCCAGGTGGATCGCCGCGCCGGCGTAGGCGGCCAGCGCGCGCTCGGGGACGCCGGTGGCCCGCGCGGTCTGACGCAGCCACTTGGCGTCCACCAGTTCTGTCAGCGCCCGTTGCGGGCCCGCCTGCGCACTCGCCGCCTCGGTGGTCGACGTTCCGCCCGCCGCCCCGCTAGCCGCGCCGCCGCCAGTAGCGACCGAAGCGCTGGCCCCGGTGGCGGCTGAAGTGGCCGCCGCGGCCGGGGCGGCCGTGGTGGGCAGGACCGTGGTGGGCGCCGTCGGAACGCCCGTGGGCAGGACGGTGGGCCGCACCGCATCCGCCACAGAACCCGCCGCAGCGGCATCCTGCTCGCCGTTCCCCTGGGAGGCCAGGATCCCGGCGCCGGCCAGGGCGGCCACGGCCAGGGCGGCGGCGCTCACGGTCCCCACGGAGAGCCAGAGCTGCTTGATCTCGTTCACGCGCGCACCTCGCTGGCCTGGGCCACGGGGCGCATGCCGGCCCGCTCGGCGGCCTCCGTGTGGGAGCGCAGGCGGGCGGTGAGCACCCCCTGGCGGGGCGCGAACAGCCAGGCCAGCAGGAAGAAGCCGGACAGGACCAGTACCACGGTGCCGCCGGTGGGCAGGTCGAAGGACCAGGACAGGTACAGCCCCACGAACGCGCTCAGCACGCCCACAGCCGGGGCCAGCAGCATCATCGTGCCCAGCTTGTCGGTGAGCAGGCGGGCGGTGGCGGCCGGGGTGACCAGCAGGGCAAGGACCAGGATGTTGCCGATGGTCTGGATGGAGATCACCACGGCGAGGGTGACGAGCACGTAGAGCAGCAGGTCCAGCCAGAACACGGGCAGGCCCAGGGCGCGCGCGGACTCGCGGTCCAGGGAGACGGTGACCAGCTCCTTGTGGAAGACCCACAGGAGCAGCAGGATCGCCAGCCCGGTGCCGCCCACCACGTAGAGGTCCTCGGTGGGGATGCCGGTGATGGAGCCGAACAGGAAGCTCTGCAGGGAACCGGCGTAGCCGGGAGCCTGGGAGATGATGACCACTCCCAGGGCGAATGCGGCCACGAAGAGGATGCCAATGACCGAGTCCTCTTTCAGCCGACGGTTGTACGACAGTACGGCCACCAACACTGCGGTGAGCACACCGGCCACGGTGCCGCCCAGCACCAGGTTGCCGCCCACCACGAATGCCACTGCAAGCCCGGGGAAGACGGCGTGGGCCACGGCGTCACCGATGAAGGCCATCCCTCGCAGGACCACGTAGGTGCCCACCACTCCGCAGACCAGGGAGCTCATCATGGCTACGGCCAGTGCTTTGGGGAGGAAAGCCAGGTTGGGGTTGAACAGGTCAGCAAAGAAATCGAGCGGGTTCACTTCAACGCCACCTTCATCATGCGTACTAGGGCGGAGTCCTGACTCACGCCAAAGGTTTCCACCCAGGCACCGGCGTTCTGGGCGAGCTGTGCAGGCGGCGCGTCGGCCACCACGGTGCGGTTGAGCAGGATCACTCGATCGGCGCTGTCCATTGCCCCCAGCAGGTCGTGGGTGGTCATCAGGACGGCGCGTCCCTCGTGGGCCAGCTCCACGAATAGTGCGGAGAGCAGTTCCTGCGTGGGCATGTCCAGGCCGGTGAAGGGCTCGTCCAGCAGCAGCAGGGCGGGGGCTAGGGCTAGCGCCCTGGCCACCAGGACGCGCTGGCGCTGGCCGCCGCTGAGCTGCCCGACGGGCCTGGTGGCCAGGTGGTCCATCTGCACGCGCTCCAGGGCCTCGTAGACGGCCTGCCAGTGCTCGGCGCGGGCGCGGCGCAGCCAACCCAGCTTCCCGGTCAGCCCGGTGAGCACCACCTGGGCCACGGAGAGCGGGAAGTCCCAGGCGAACTCGTGGCGCTGGGGCACGTAGCCGATGGCCACCTTGCCGGGCGAGACGCGCTTGCCCTCCACGCGCACGCTGCCCTCGGCTGCGGCCTGCAGGCCCAGCACGGAGCGCAGCAGGGTGGTCTTGCCGGCCCCGTTCGGGCCGATTAGCGCGGTCAGTTCGCCACACCGCACGTCCAGGTTGACGTCGGTGAGCACGCGCCGCCCGCCCAGGTCCACGGCCAGGCCGCTCACCTCTAGCGTGGCCGCCTTGCCCGGCTGGTGCAGGCACGACGTCCCCGCCGGCGCCTTCTCCGTGGAGGCCTGCGCCGCCGCCTGGGCGCGGTTGGCCGACGTTGCCGCCCTAGCGCCCCCTACTACCGCCTGGCTCACTTGTTCTCCTGCCCGCTGCCGCGCTGGGCGGCGTCGTCCTGGCCTGCGGCCTGCTTGGAGGCGCGGGCGCGTTCCATTCCCTCGCGCTGGCGGGCCCGGTTGGAGCGCACCAGGGTGAGGACCACGCCCACCACGAGCGCCAGGGCCACCACGGCGATGGCAACGTACAGGACCACCACCAGGCCCGAGCCTGCGGCGTCGGCGGGCGGTGCGGCCTGCGTGGGGGAATCTGCGGGCGCGGCAGCGTCGTCCCCATTAGTGCTGGCCTCGACGGAGGGCGCGGCGCCGGGAAGCTGGACGGCCAGGGCGTCGGCGTCGGTGGTGGCGTCCCCCACCGCGAAGCGCAGCACCTGCACGTCCTCCACGGTGGAGCCGTCGATCAGGTCGGCGGCCACCTTGACCTCGGCCAGGTAGACGCCCGGCGCGGTGAAGACCCAGTTGGAGTGGGTGTGGGTGTTGACGTCCACCCAGATCGACTGCGGTTCGGTGACGCGCGAATCCCACAGCAGCTGGGGTTCGCCGAAGGAGCCGGACTGCAGGTACATGGTCATCACACCGGGGCCCTGCACGCGCTGCAGGCTCATGGTTACGCCCCGGTCGATGCGTTCCATCACCTGCGGGTCCTGGGTGTTCCAGCCCAGCCACACCACCTGCGGGTTCTGGGTCTGGGGGATGACCCAGACGTCACTGCCTGCCGGGGCGCCCACGAACTCGTAGGCCGGGTCTGCGGGCACGGGCAGCTTGCCGGCGTCCGCTACGCGCAGCACCGTGTTGTCCGGGTAGCGCCACACGGAGGCCGCGCCCTGCTCCAGGCGGGCCAGGTCGTCGTGGATCATCAGGCGCCACTGGCCGTCAGCGAACTTGGTGAAGCGAGCACGAAAAACGTCTATGGGTCCCAAGACTGGGTTGT
>NZ_JBZXJM010000025.1:0-35099 GCF_058725725.1 Buchananella sp. 103232
GAGCCGGATTTCCTCGCTTCGGCGCATTTTCTCCTTCTGGCTACTCGATCTGCATGCGATCGACAAGGCCGAGTACATCAAGTCAGCACTTGCGTTAGTTGGTGGAATCGGAGGAGTTGTTTACCTCGTCGTGAAGTACCGCGAACGTGCTGCAGCGGAGCGCGACGAAGCGCGGGCCGACAGAAAGGAAGCAGAGGAGCGCCTGCTTGCTGCCGTGCAACAGCTCGGCTCGGAATCCCAACAGGTTCGAATCGCCGGAGTTTATGCACTGGCCGACGTTGCAGACACTTACCTGGGCGACTACAAGCAGCGCGTAGTGAACATACTCTGCGGCTATCTACGCACCAAGCGAGGGAAGTTCGTTGAGCGCAAGCCAGAAAAGGATTGGGTTGAAGATGCCGATGTCAAGACCGGAGGCACAGAAGCGGCAAGAGTCTACGAATCCGACGACGGGCCAGTTGAGTCAACTATCCTCGAGGTTTTTGCGTCTCACTTACTCAGACAGGACGCTGCCGATACTAAGGCCTCCACGGCAGAGGCCACACCTTCATGGAGCGAGTGCAAGTTTGATCTACACGGCGCATGCTTCATCGCACCACTAAACTTCGAATTCAAGATCTTCATCGGTGGAATCACATTCAAAGAATGCCATTTTGCGCGTGAAGTAAATTTCAGCGGCAGCACCTTCAAGCGCCTGGCCAGCTTCGACCACAGCACCTTCGACAAGTGGGCCAGCTTCGACCACAGCACCTTCAAGCTCCTGGCCAGCTTCGACCACAGCACCTTCAACGACTGGGTCAGCTTCTACGACAGCACCTTCAACGGCTTGGCCAGCTTCGACCACAGCACCTTCAACGACTGGGTCAGCTTCAAGGGCAGCACCTTCAACGGCTTGGCCAGCTTCGACCACTGCACCTTCGACAAGTGGGCCAGCTTCTACGACAGCACCTTCACCGGCAGGACCAGCTTCTACCACAGCACCTTCGACAAGTGGGCCAGCTTCAACGGCAGCACCTTCGACAAGTGGGCCAGCTTCGACCACAGCACCGTCTACGACCGGGCGAGCTTCGACCACAGCACCTTCAATCGGCGCGAACAGATGGACTACGAAGATTCAATTGGGCACTCGCCGTTTGGTTCACTACCGCTTGAGGAAAACGGCCTACCCAAGGGCGCCCGGTGGGACGATGAGACCGTGCCTTCGGGTGACGACACCGCACCGGAAGGCTCTCCTCCCGACGGAGACACCGCTTTGCCCGATGGGCACTGAATGCTAGACCGCTACGAAGACCGTAGACACTCTCGCCCCTCCCCGCCTCTCCGTAACATTGGGAATGGTGTAATGGTTGGTGTCACTGGTTGCGGGGCTGTTGGTCTCGCGGGAGGGGGCTGTGATGCCCAGGAAGTATGCGCCGGAATTCCGTCGGGATGTGGTGCGTTTTGCGTTGAATCGTCCTGCTGGGATGACGTTGGCGCAGGTAGCAGCTGATTTTGGGATTGGGGGTTCGACTCTGGATGCTTGGATCAGACGCGAGCAGGTTTCTAAGGGTGTGCTCAAGGCTAGTGCGGGTGAGGACAAGGCTCGTATCGCGCAGTTAGAGCGCCAGTTGCGGTTGAAGGAAGAAGAGTGCTTCATTCTTAGAAGGGCGGCGGCTTACCTGGCCCGTGATGTGAACCCAAAATGATCTACCCCCTGGTAGAAGAACTAGCTGGTTTGGGCATAGCGGTTAGTCGGATCTGCCGGGTGCTTGGTATCGCCCGCCAGCCTTTCTACCGGTGGCGCGGGTGTAGGCAAAGCCGGCTAGAACAACGCCGTAGCTACTTAAAGGAACGGGTGAGGGCCATCCATAGTGCTGATCCTGCTTTTGGCTACCGGCTGATCACCGATGAACTAGCCCGCCAGGGAGTCAAGGTGGCTAGCCGCACGGTGTGGTCGATCTGTCACGAGTTGGGCATTAGGTCTATTACTGTACCCAAAGGCAAGACCAAGACCACCAAGAGTGCTAGAAGCGTTGGGGTTGATCTGGTTGGGCGGGTCTTTCGTGCCGATGGGCCTAACCGTCTCTGGCTTACTGACATCACCGAACATCCCACCACTCAGGGCAAGTTGTATGTGTGTGCGATCAAGGACGTGTGGTCTAACCGGATCGTGGCTCTTAGCAGTGCTACGTCCATGAGCGCTTCTCTCGCGGTTAACGCTTTGGCCCAGGCGGTAGCAGACCGCCACCCACCAGCCGGGTGTGTAATCCATTCAGATCGTGGTGCGCAGTTCACTTCCACGGCCTACCGGCAAGCTGCCCTCGCCTACGGGCTGGTCCAGTCCATGGGACAGGCCGGTACGTGTGCGGACAACGCTGCCATGGAGTCCTTCTTCGCGCTCTTACAGAAGAACGTGCTCAATACCCGCAAGTGGGAAACCCGTCAGGAACTAGCCACCGCCATCCGCCACTGGATCGAATCCACCTACCACCGCCGACGCCGCCAAGCCCGCCTAGGCAAACTCACACCAATCGAATACGAAACAATCTACACAAACTGACACCAAAACTTGCACCAGACCCATTTGTATTCGTCTACTACTTCGCAGCAAGGAGTTGACCTTGGAAGACCAAGAAGCCACACATTGGGAGGCAGCCACGCCCTCCAGGTGGACTCGTGCTCGCGAAGCAGTTTCCAACTGGCTGCAAGGTTGGCCCCTCTTTGGCGCGATCCTGTTCTGGGTCGTGGCCGGGATTGCTGCGCTTACCGCTCTGACTGCACTTTGGGCCCCCAAGGACAAGACTGGCTGGGACAGACTGTTCACAGTGTGGTCCCCAGGTGCTGCAGGATCTAACGCTTACGAAATCCTGAAACTTGCATTGACGTTGATCGGCGGCGTTGGCGCCGTCAGTTATCTGGTCATCAAGTTTCGCGAGAGGACAGCAGCTGAACGCGAGGAGCAACGTGCTAACCGGAAAGAGGAGCGTGAAGTAGCCGAGATTGAACGCGCCAAGCAGCAGTATGCCATGGACGTTCAACGCGCCGAGAAGCGATACCAAGAAGAACTTCGCCAAGCCAAGCAGCGCACCATCGAGGATAAGCTACTCGCTGCAGTACAACAGCTCGGATCGGAATCCCAGCAGGTTCGAATCGCCGGAGTTTATGCACTGGCCGATGTTGCAGACACTTACCTGGGCGACTACAAGCAGCGCGTCGTGAACATACTCTGCGGCTATCTGCGAACCAAGCGAGGGAATTTCGTCGTGCGCAAACCAGAGAAGACTCTGATCGAAGATGCCGACGTAAACACTACAGGCACGGACGCCACAAGCGTCTACGAATCCGACGACGGGCCAGTTGAGTCAACTATCCTCGAGGTATTTGCATCTCACTTACTCAAACATGACGCTGCCGATACTAAGGCCTCCACGGCAGAAACCATACGTTCATGGAGCGAGTGCAAGTTTGATCTACACGGCGCACGCTTCATCGAACCACTAAACTTCAAATCCAGAATCTTCATCGGTGACATCACATTCAAAGAATGCCATTTTGCGCGTGAAGTGAATTTCAGCGGTAGCACCTTCAACGACGGGGCCAGCTTCGACGGCAGCACCTTCAACGACGGGGCCAGCTTCGCCGACAGCACCTTCAAGGGTTTGGCCAGCTTCGACGGCAGCACCTTCCAATGCGAATCCAGCTTCTCTAGTGCCACCTTCCATTGCGAGTCCAGCTTTGTCGGCAGTCTCTTCGACGACTTGACCTGGTTCACCGGCAGCACCTTCAACGGCGAGGCCAACTTCGCCTCCAGCTTCTTCAACGACTTGGCCAGGTTCGACGGCAGCACCTTCAACGACTGGCCCAGCTTCGCCGACAGCACTTTCAATGGCTGGGCCTGGTTCACTGGCAGCACCTTCAACGGCAAGGTCAGCTTCGACCGCAGCGCCTTCATCGGCGAGGCCGGCTTCGACGGCAGCACCTTCAACGGCGGGGCTAGCTTCCGCGGCAGCACCTTCGCTCGGGAGGCTCAGAAGAACTACCAGAAAAGGTTTGAGCGCTCGCCGTTCGGTCCAATACCGCTTGAGGACAACGGCTTGCCCAAGGGTGCCCGGTGGGACGATGACCCCGCGCCTTCCGACGGAAACGCTCCCTAGACCACCAACGGCTAAACCAGCCCACCAGACCTGGCCCACCTGCGCTTGCCTTCTATTGCCGGCGATACCGTTATCGCGGCTTCTCTCGGACACCTGTCCGGCGGCAGACTCACGCGCATCTGTAATGGAGCTGCTGAAGTGCGGATCATCCGCGCGTAGCCCCATCCCTGCGCAATGTCCCGCCTTCCTGCCGGTCACCACGGCCAGTGACCTGTAACTTAGCCGAGCACACTTCTGCACGCTGCACCGCACCAAGGAGAAAGCCCACCATGAAAGAGCACAAGGAAGGCATCGTCGTCTTCTCTTCCTACTTCGGCGGGTTGGCGTTGGTTTCCCTCGTCTTGTTCCTCACCCAGAAGCAAGCCTTTGGCCCCCACACCCTTGGTTACGTGCTCGCCGTCGCCGGGGTGGTACTGCTCGCGGCTGCGTTCAAGTGGGGCCCGCGCCTGTGGAGGTGGAACAGCGCATCCTCCGGCATCAGTAGGGCCGTGTCCAAGAGTATCTCCGAGGACCCAGCCACTCGCATGGCGGGAATCAACCAACTGATCTCCATTGCGGATAAATTCGGCGACAAGTACAGGGCGCAGGTGGTCGGCATCTTGTGCGCGGCGCCCAGCAAGATCACGGTGGATGCCTTCTTTGAGCATCCCGAGGGTGGGGACTTTGGCCAGGAACAGCTGGCTAAACAGCGTGGCCTGGCCCAGGAGCAACGTCGCGTCATCGAGGTACTGAGGGCCCGTTTCCGGCCACAATCTCGTGCCCAACCTGCCTACGCCACCTCCGCCAGCAGCACCGGATCGGATGAGCCTTCGATGCGCGACTGGCGCGATTGCGACCTGTCATTTAACTCCTTCGGCGTACCCTCGCATTTCCTGGTTCCCTTCAACTTTGACCACTGCGAAGTCAACGGCAAGGCCGATTTCAAGAACTCGATCTTTGCCGCCGGTGCTGATTTCACGCGCACGACGTTCCGCGAGCCCGTGCGTTTTGCCGGCGCCCGTTTTGACGGGCCCGTGCGGTTTGACGGTGTGCGGTTTGAAGGCGGCGTCGACTTTACTGGCGTCCACTTCGCCCAGCCACCGAGCTTCGTGGGCGCGACTGGCCCGGGCGGAACACCGCTGCAGCCGTAACGACGCCGCCCCAAACACTGCCCACCCCGCCCACCACACCGTCCCCACCAACGCTCCCCGCGCCGCCGTACGCAACGCGCTTCTGGTAGAACCATTGCCATGACCGATCACCCGAGCCGGCAACCAGTGCAAAGAAGTCCAAGCCGAAGGAGGTAGTCGAGTTCGACGCACAGAAGGTACCGCCGGCCAGGGCTAGGCTCTCTTAGATCTTCTAATGTAGGAGTTATCATCTTCGAACGCCTTGCCTCCCTGCCCTCAGCCACCCACACCCTTCACCGGGAGAGCGCCCTCTTCAACCTCACAAAATCGTCGTGCCTCCCTCTAACCAGTATTTTAGGGACATGCCCCTTTGTTTCACTCTCCATAGTTTTCCACACCTCGGAACTTGGCACTTGCTTGTTCCCTACACGGACGTTAAGTTCTGACCAATGAGCATTGGGGCCCCGGTTACGGGAAGGATTTGTATTGCAACTCGAACGCCCGACAGTAGCGCCAAGCGTGCGCCATCTGCCTACTACGTGACGTGATTTCACGTTTATGAGCGAGCGTCCCTCTGATTGGAGTGCCCTGGGGCTGGGTGGTGACCCCACCCCGGGGGACCCGGTGGTCGTGCGTGATGGCGCTACCCGGTATCGGGGTGTGGCTGATGCGATCAAGCGTTGCGCTGACAATCTGCGGGGGCTGGAGGCTGGGGCGAGTTCGCGGGCCGAGAGTGTCACGGCGCTACTAGAGCAGCGCGACACCCTGCTAGACGGGATCGGCAAGGCCGAGGGGCGTTACCGCGCGGCCGGGGAGGCGTTGGAGACGTATTCGGCGGCGTTGGACCGGGTGCAGACCGACACGCTGAATGCTTTGTATGCGGCCAGGCAGGCCAAGTGGGAACGCGATGAGGCCCGCGACAACCAGCGCTACTACCAGGACCTGGCCGACGACTACGCGGACACCGACGACGACAGCGGCTATGGGCACGACCAGTACGTGCGCTACACGCGGTTAGCTAACAGTGCCGGACAGGATGCGGCAGGCGCACAGGAGCGGATTGATAATCAGGTCCGGGTGATTGAAAACGCCGTCCAGGAGCGTGACCAAGCCGCGCAGACCGCTATTGACGCCATCCAGCGGGCAACCGCCACCGATGGGCTTAATGACGGCTGGTGGGAGGACTATGGCGCTAAGGTCCTGGGCTGGATCGCTGACATAGCCGAATGGATGGCCAATATTGCGGGCATCTTGGCCCTGGTCTTGTGCTGGGTTCCTGTACTAGGCCAAGCACTAGCGGTTGTCGCTGGGATCGCTGGGATCGTGGCTGCACTAGCCAACATCGGTCTAGCCATCGGCGGCGAAAAGACTTGGGGCGAAGCCCTCCTCTCCGTAGGCTTCGCTGCCCTGGGCTGCATCGGCCTAGGCGGCCTGCGCGGTGCGGTTTCGTCTTTGAAGGCCCTGAAGGGTTTTGGTGGGACGCTCAAGGCTACTGGTGGGCTGAAGGGCGCGTTCTTGACCTTTGGCCGTGGAGCCGTCAAGGCAGTAAACACGGGCGCGAGCAAGATCTATGCTGCCGGCAAGACAGCATGGACAGCAACCTCAAAAGCGTTGAACGATGCCGCCGGACGGGTACGCGCTGCTGCTAACACAAGGCATCTCTATGTCAGGGGCAAGACCCTCCGCCCTGGAGCCACCGGACGTGACCTATTAAGAACGCGTGCCCCATTTGGGAAACACGAGGGCAGACGAATCAAGAGCGCAGAAGAATGGGCAAGCATCCACGCCCCCAACGGCAAAGAGATCTACGGCCCAGCCGCTGTCGAAGGAACCGAACGAACATTGTCCATGTCTGAATATGTGGAGGAATTTGGCGACGTCATCGACAGAGTCGGCTTTGAGAATGGCGAGTGGTTTTGCCCCGTCAAGGAAGGGAGGATTTTCAGCTTCGAATCTCGTGCGCTTCGCGAAGCCAGTAAAGACCTACCCTACAACCAGCTCACCTTCTCCAACGAGCTACCCGATCTGGAAGTGATGATTTCACAGGCTGCACCAAACCTCGGGCACCCTGGAGGCGCGATACAGTTATCATTTAAAGAAGCTGGGAAAATCATTTCAATGGACCGACTCATCCAGCTAGGAGCATCACCATGGTAGATTTTACATTTTCAAAGGAGTTCGTCAGGCTCGCAGAGTCGGAGCAATTGAATTGGACCATTGAGGCCCACCGGGACGGTTACACGATATGGCACCCTGCGAGCCTAACCTACTTAATCGAGAAGGATGGCGACGAGTACCGGCTAGGGCGTTTCGAGCGCACCAACCCTCCAACGTTCAACTTTTTTGCAACCGATTTGGAGCTAATTGAAAGACGCATTATCGCCGCTATGTGCTCAGATTATAGACAAATCGCACACCTCCCGCGATTCGACGTATATCGAATGGCACGGAGCCTCAGGGAAGGCTTTGTGCCGCATAAGCTAGACGAATACCACTACACTCTTCGCGACACTAAATCCGGACAGCTCTACCCGATGCGCGTATTTGAGGGATCAAATATACCATTGGAACCGACCTACTTGTCCCATATCGTTACCGTTCCGATAAAGGACCTTTTTGAGGCTTACATGAGCCCAGACGGCGCCCCCCTATTCTCGGATTTCATCTACAAACGTCCCCAAGAATAAAGACTCCTTTCGCGATTCAAAATCTACCCGTCTGGCAGGCAGTCACTCCTCCCGACCGAGGCTGTACTGCTGCGGTCATCGGTGCCATCCGAAAACAGCACCGCCCAAACACTGCCCACCCCGCCCACGGCACCGAACCCCGCCATGCCCACCCCGCGCCGCCGTACGCAACGCGCTTCTGGTAGAACCATTGCCATGACCGCCCGCCCCAACTACACACCAGGCCACACCCCCAGACCAGCACCCGGCCCCACCGACGCCACCGCCCCCGCGCCGCGCCAGCCCGCCAAACCCCGCCGCCGCAAGGGGAGCCGCAGCGCCATCACCTGGGCGCTGATGGTGAGCGTGCCGCTGCTGTTGGTGTTCGGCGGCTACCGCTACGTCGAGCGCCACGGCACCCCCGGCTGGCTGACCGACTTCTGGAACGCGGCGACCCGCAACAACAACCCGACCTTCCCTTTGTTCCTAATCGGCGTAATCATCATCGGCACTTTGATCCTGATCGGCTGGCTGCGCCATCACCAGGCTGAAGCCACGATCGAGCGGGAGCTTAAGAACCTAGTCTCACTCTCCCTACGCGAGCGCGAGGCCGCCGTTCACGCCCTCGTCAACGTCGCACACACGATGGGCGGGCCTTACAAGCAGCGCATCGTCACGCTTCTGTGCTCCTACCTGCGTTACTACCGCACGCACCCCGAGCGGGCCTTCGCCGACCGCGCCGTTCCGATGCTGACCCGGCCATCGTTCGCCCCCTCCTCCCTGTTCGTGCAGATCGAGGAGCAGATCCTCAAAATCATGGCCGCCCACACGCGCAGCCCCGAGGCCGCCGGCCTTGGTCTGTCCACCGTGCCGGCCAAGCATTCGTGGAGCGACTGCGAGTTTCGCTTCCACAACACCGCCTTCACGCGCGCCGTCAGCTTCGACTACTGCGTCTTCAATAACCGGGTGAACTTCACCAGGTGCGTCTTCCACGGGGACGTAAACCTCCATTCCGCCACCTTCCGCCAAGACCTGCTTCTGCCCGGCGCGGTGTTCTGGCGTGGCCTGAGCATGGAGGCCGCCACCTGCCACGGAGCCCTAGATTTGCAGGGCGCCACCTGCCACGGCCCGGCCAGTTTCTTCGGCGCCACCTTCACCGGCCCCACATACTTCCTCACGGCCGCCTTCCCGCGCGGCACGGAGTTCGGCCCGATCCCGGTGGAGAGCAACGGCATGCCGTACGGTGCTTTCCCCGTGGACGACGTTCCTCCCGCCCCGTCCGCCTGACCCGCCGCACCTACTACCTACCGCCAGCGTTGCTCGGCGCTAAGAGCCTCCCTCACAGATTCCAGGCGCGGGGCACGGTGGTGTGGCGCCTCTGCGCCTTAGATTGCGAAGCGTCAGGTCTCTTGAATCTTGGCTTGTGCCTGCATGGCCAGCCGAGATCTCAGCCCAGCAGCGCACCGCCCGCCCACCTGGCAAGCGTGCACGTCACCAGCATCGCCAACGCGAAGGCCGCCGCCCGGGCGTAGCTGGCAATGCCTGCCTCTGCCAGCGCAGGGGAGGTAGTGGCCGCGTGGTTGGGGCGGCGGGAGGCGGCGTCGGCCACCAATGCACTGACGGGGGCAGGCGTGTTCTCCGCAAGGCAGGCGGGAGCGTCGTCCACCCCGGACCGACGCTCAGGTGGCGCGGGGGAGAGGGCCAACTGTGCGGCGACAACGCTGACCGTGGAGAAGGTGGTCAGGCCGCCCAACACACCGGTGCCGAGCGTGGCCAGCCACAGCTCGCCCGGCCCGGCCGCGAGCAGCACGCCCAGGGCAAAGGAGCCAACAACGTTGACCAGGAAGGCCGCGCGTGCGCTCGGCTGGGCAGCGAAAACCAGGTGGCGCAGCAGCGCACCCAGCGCGCCACCAACGAACACGGCCACGGCGGTCATCGCGCCGCCCCGTCTCGGGAAGGGCCGTCTTGCGGGGCGGCCGGTCGGCCGTCTTGCGGGGCGGACGATGGGTCGTCTTGTGGCTCGCCGTATTGCGGCACGCAGGGAACGCCGCCACTGCGCGCCTGCGCCCCCACCGCCATTCCGGCGCCAGCCGCCAGCACACCGGCCACCACCGAGAGCAGCGCAGAAACCAGCGCGCCGCCCGCCGTGAACACGGCCAGGGCGGAGTAGGAGGTGAAGGAGCCAAGCAGGCCCGTGCCCAGCGTCAGGCGCGCCCGCCTAGGCAGCGCCGCGCCGGTGACCACACCCAGCAGCAGGGAGCCGACCACGTTGATACTCCATAGGGCGAGCGGGGCGTCGGGCACGCCGGCCATCAACAGGTGGCGTGCCAGCGCGCCGGTCCCGCCGCCTGCCGCCACCAGCGCGGCGTCCAGCAGGGAATCGCGCCGGGAGTGCGGTGGGGCGGCGTTGCCGGGGTACGGCAGCTCGGGTTTGGCAGGGCTGCCAGGTTCGGGGGTGGGCACGGGCCCCATTATTGCGGCGCGGCAGGTATCAATCGAAAGTTGGAAAGAAACCTCGCCCATCGTTGCGATGCCTGGCGCGCGTCATCCTGGTGAACTAGTGGTGTGGATTCGCGCTAAAGCGAGTGAAGGGAGAGTGGCCATGACTTCTGCACCCTCAACCCCTACTCCGTCAGCCCCTGCGCCAGCGGTGCTTGCCGCCACCGCAGCACCTGCCGGTGTTCACGCCACCGCCGCGCCCGGTGAGCCACACGCCACCGCCGCGCCCGCGCGTTCGCACAGCACCGTGCGCGCGATGGAACTTGGCCAGCACGTGATCGCTGCGGCGCTAACCCTGGTGGGTGCCGTGCGCGCCCACGCCGCCGAGGTGGCGCTGCCCGTGGCGATCCTGTGCGCGCTGGCACTGCTGGCCTGGCACACCGCCGGCACCGTGTTCCCGGTCAAGCCGTACTCGCGCAAGGTGGCCACCTGGTGGCTGCTCGGCTTCGCGTTCATCTGGTTGGCGGCCGTGGCGGTGTCGCCGGAGTTCGTGTGGCTGGCCTTCCTGTTGTGGATCCTGGCCGGCCACCTGCTGCCGCTGGTCTGGGGACTGGCGTTCTCTGTGGCGATACTGATCATCGCGGTCTGCGCGCCCATCCTCCACCACGGCTCTGCCAGCTTCGCGCACACGCTGGGACCGGTGATCGGTGGCGTCTTCGCCTTCGCGATCTCGCGCGGCTACCTGCAGTTGCTGCGCGACGCCTCAGAGCGCGAGCGCCTGCTGGCCTCCCTGACGGTGGCGCAACAAGAGATGGCGCTGCTGCACGACGAGCTGGCCCGCACCCAGCGCGAGTCCGGCGCCATCGCGGAACGCACCCGCATCTCCCGGGACATCCACGACACCGTGGCGCAGGCGCTTTCCTCCATTCGCCTAATCGCCCACACCGCTCAATCCGGCACGGACGACGCTGCCGCCAGCCGCGCCCTAGCGCAGGTTGAGGAGATTTCCGGGCGCAGCCTGGCCGACGTGCGGCGGATCGTGGCCGCTCTTGCTCCGGCAGAGTTGGAAAACAGCGCACTGGCGGCCGCATTGCAGCGAATGTTGGACCGTGCCCGCGACGAGACCAGCCTGGAGACGCAGCTGCACGTGGATGAGTCCCTGCCGATCCTGCCCACCGAGATTGAGGTTGCTTTGTTGCGCACGGCCCAGTCGGCGTTGTCTAACGTGCGCCTGCACTCCGGCGCCAAGCGCGTGGTGGTCAGCCTGATCGACGCCGGCGACGCGGTGCGCCTGGACATCATTGACGACGGGCGCGGCTTTGACCTGCCTGCTTGGGAACGCAGCTCCGCTACTTCCTCGAGTTACGGACTGCGGTTCATGCGCACGCGCCTGCGAGAGTTGGGCGGCGGCCTGGAGATCGAGACCGCGCCCGGTGAGGGCACGGCGCTGTCCATCTTCCTGCCGCTTGCTGCCGAGGCTCCCCAAGCCGCTACCGAATCCACCGACGCGACCGACGTCACCGTAGAGGAGACCCCGTGACCATCACCGTGCTCTTGGTGGACGACCACCCCATTGTCCGCAGCGGACTGCGCACGCTCTTGGAGACAGACCCTCACCTGCAGGTGGTAGGTGAGGCGGCCACGGGGGAGGAGGCTTTAACCCTGGCCCGTCACCTGCAACCGAGCGTGGTGTTGTGCGACCTGCGCCTTGGCAGCGGCATGGATGGTATTCAAACCACGGCTCAATTGCGCCAACTCGCCCCGGCGCCAGCCGTGCTGGTCCTGACCACGTTCGACCGCGACGCCGAAATACTCGGCGCGATCGAGGCGGGCGCGGCCGGCTACCTGTTAAAGGAGGTGGCCCCGGAGGTGATCGTGGACGGGATTCACCGTGCAGCCAACGGGGACACTGTGCTCACTCCTGACCTGGCCTCCCGCGTGCTGCGTGGAATGCGCGCCCCACTGCCCAAGCTGACGGCGCGGGAGGTGGAGGTGCTGCGCCTGGCAGCCACCGGCGCGGCCAACCGGGAGATCGCCCGCACTCTGTTCGTCACCGAGGCCACTGTCAAAAGCCACCTGGTGCACATCTTCGCCAAACTTGACGTGGATTCTCGCTCCCGCGCCGTCCACGTGGCCCAGGAGACCGGCCTGATCTAAAGGTCTTTCTTTTTTCATTTGGGCCGACGACGCCGCACCGGCCTTCCCCAACCGCGCGCCAGTGCCTTACCGACCTGTCAACAAACCGTGAGTTTCCTGAGAGGAATCCAATGCAGAACAACGCCATGAAGAAGCTGCTCAACGCCGCCTTTATTTATCTGATCTTGGGCGCCGCCGGCGGCGTCTTCTTCCGCGAGTTTACCCGTTTCAACGACTTCCCCGAGGGCGGCTACACCCAGCTGTCGGTGGTCCACACACACCTGCTCACCCTAGGGTTCATCGTCCTGCTACTGGCTTTGGCCCTGGAGAAGGTCTTTGCGTTCTCCCGCAGCGGCAAGCTGTTTTCCTGGTTCTTCTGGCTATACAACGCCGGCCTGGTTGTCACCGTCTCCATGCTGCTCACTCACGGCTGCCTGACCGTGCTGGGCAAGGAGTCCGGCCCGGCCATCTCCGGTATCGCGGGCCTGGGCCACATCATGCTGGCCGCCGGAATGGTGGTCTTCTTTGTGGCGTTGCGCCGAGCAGTCCTGGCCGGTCCCACCAAGACGCAGCAGGACGCCGCCTGATCATGACTGCCCCAGATAAGCCCAGCCAGTCCACCCCTACCGGTGCAGAGGTCCACGCCCACGCCAATGGCGCGCCCCGGCGTGCCTCCCATTCGGGAGGCGACGCAAGCAAGGTCGGCCGACCGGTGGACTCGCGGCACGCACACACCGGCCGGGAGGGCGCGCCGCCACCCACGCGGCGCGACTGGCTGGGCTTGGCGGTCCTGGCGATCGGCCTTGGCCTGATCGTCCTGGACGGCACGATCGTGGGCGTGGCCATGCCCACCATGATCGGGGAGCTGGGGCTGAGCCTAACCGAGGCGCAGTGGGTCAACAGCCTCTACGCCGTGCTGCTCGCCGCTCTGCTGCTGCCCACCGGCAACCTGGCCGACCGGCTGGGACGCAAACGGTTGTTCATTGCCGGCCTAGCGGTGTTCGTGGCCGGTAGCGTGCTGGCCGCTGCGGCAGCGTCGGGCAATCTGCTCATCGCTTCGCGGGCCGTGCAGGCGCTGGGGGCGGCGCTCATCATGCCCTCCACCCTCTCCACAGTGAACGCGGTCTTTCGCGGTCCCTACCGGGCCGCCGCATTCGGAGTGTGGGGTGCGGTGATATCCGGGGCAGCCGCCATCGGCCCGCTAGCCGGCGGAGCGCTCACCCAGTGGACATCCTGGCGGTGGATCTTCCTGGTCAACCTGCCACTGGGCGTCCTGCTGGTCGTCGCAGCAATGCTGGTGGTCCCGGAGACCCGCAGCGACATGAAGCGGCGCGGAGTGGACGTTGACGGCTCCCTGCTCTCCGGCATCGGGCTGGGCACGCTGGTCTTTGCGATCATCGAGGGCCCCGAGCTGGGCTGGTGGGCGCCCAAAAAGGAATTCAGCCTGCTGGGCCTGACCTGGCCCGCCACCGCCGCCGTCTCGATCGCGGCGGTCGCACTGGCGATCTCCGCCGTGGCCCTAACGCTTTTCGTGGTGTGGGAGCGCCACCGCGCCAAGGTGGGGCGCTCCGCGCTGTTGGACCTCCAACTGTTCAAGCTGGCCTCGTTCTCCTGGGGCAACATCACCGCCGCCACGGTGGCGGTGGGGGAGTTTGCGTTGCTCTTCGTGCTGCCGCTCTACCTGGTCAACGTGCTGGGGCTCACCGTGATGGGCGCCGGCTTGGTGCTGGCCGCGATGGCGTTCGGTGCCTTCCTCTCCGGGGCCGCCGCCCGCCACCTGGCCGCCCGGTTCGGCGCGCCCGGCACCGTGGCGATCGGCCTGGGCCTGGAGGTGACCGGTGTGCTCGCCCTGGCCGGAATCCTCAGCGCAAACACGCCCGGCTGGGCGATAGCCCTACCGCTGGTCGCCTACGGGCTGGGGCTGGGCCTGGCCTCCGCCCAGCTGACCGGCACCGTCCTGCGGGACGTGCCCGTGCATTTGTCTGGGCAGGGCTCTGCCGCCCAGTCCACGGTGCGCCAGATCGGCGCGGCGCTCGGCACCGCGTTCGCCGGCGCAGTGCTCTCCGCAGCCCTGAAGCTCAGCCTGGCGCCCGCTCTCAACGCGGGTGGGTTCACCGGCGCGAGCGCCGACGCCCTAGCCGAGTCCACCCGCCTCAGCGCCGGCACCACCATCGCCCAGTTGCGTGCCCAGGGCGAAGCAGGGCCGCTGGGGGCGCAGAGCGCCGGTGCGGCCGACGCCCTTGCCACCGGATTCGCCGACGCTGCCCGCGTCTCCATCCTCGTTGCGGCCCTATTCCTTCTTCTGGGCCTCGTGGGCGCTCTTCGCCTCCGCAACCTCCACAAATGAAGCGCGACTCACCCGGTTCTGCCGCATTCACATTTCGCCACCGCCCCATCTCAATAATTGAAACTCGCGCCCTCTTTTCCCTGTGTTTCACCGCACAAGAATTCGGTCAAAAGAAGCGCCAGGCGGCAACGTCGGACACCAAAAGACAGCCGACGAAACAGAGCCCTGCAATTGAGGTGGCAACCAAGAAACCGCTGGGCGTCTCACCCCGCCAGTTAGCCAGAATCAAGCCGTCCCAAGGCCACAGATAACGAAGCAAGCGCACAAAGCCGCACCCAACGGCTTGCCTACAGCGAGCCGCCAGGGAGAAACCCGCCGCCGTGCTTACCGCCCCTAAATTGACCACTCGGCAACGTCACAGTCCTACCGGCCGGAAACCGATTGTTCACTTTCCTGCGTTAGCTTCACGCGCGTTTCGTTAAGTCGAAAGGAACCCTGTGACTCACCTTCCCTCCGGGAGAGCCCTCGGCACACTGGCAGCAGTCTCTCTAGGCATCGTTGCCCTCATCACGCCCGGGGCCGCGCTGGCAATCGACCCGACGCCCACTCCCGCCGCGAACTACACCGGGGCCGTCACCGGCGCCGACACCTCCGTGGCCTACACAGCCGGAAAGGCACAGGGCTCCAACAAATGGGGCCTGGTAGGCGACGTCGAAACACGCGTCAACGACGCCACCTACAACTACGGCATCCTGGTTGACACCACCAACAACCGGCTTTGGGTGACCGACTCCGGCAAAGTGCTCTACAGCAGCTTCGGTTGCCGCCTAAGCGGACACTCTGGCCCCTCCTGCCAAACCGGCACCCCACGAGTATTTGTCTACGGGCAATCCAACACCACCGCCGCAGAAGCCACGAACTACACCGGCAACGGCACATTCTCGGCACACGGGGCAAGCAACGACGGCATCGGCAAAACCTGGGAAGAGCCCGCCGACCGCACCGTGATCCGCGACGGCATCTACGACACCAACCCGCTCAAGCACGGCCCGCGCGGCATCACCAAGTCCGGCGACAAGATCTTTGTTGTGGACTCCGAAGCCGCTGCCCCCTACGTCGAGGGTGAGCAGGGCAGCCGCATCACCTTCTTCGACGCTGCTGGCACCAAGCAGGGCGCGGTAGGTTTCCAGGGGCCCTGGGCACACAAAGACAAGCCCGGCGTTGCCTTCTACTCCGTTTCAGCCGCCACCGACATCGACGGCAGCATCCTCATCAACTCCGAAGTCTCCGACCGCCTAGTTCGCTACGGCGCAGACGGCAGCCTGCTGCCCCAGGAAGACAACCTCAAACTCGATGCGCCGACCAACAATGGCGTAGAGCCACTACGCGCCGATGCAACACGCTTCCTGCGCAACCCCTACGGTGTTGCCGTCGACCCCGTAGACGGGCGACGCTACATCGCACTGGTCAACTTCGGAGACGACGCCGCCAACAACGACACCTACCGGGCAAAGCCGTTCGTTGAGGTACGCAACGCACAAAACGAGGTCATCCAGCGCCTCGGGGCCGGCTACGCCCCCAACCAGGATGTGGCCACAATCTTCCCCTCCGGCAGGACCATGTTCGGCCCCGCAGTCGCACTAGAACCCGGCGCCCAGCCTTACCGCCACCTATTTGCGTGGACGCAGTCATCCGGAGTTTACGAATTCGACGCTGCCGGTAACTACCAGCGCCAGTGGGGCAACGGCACCACCGCCGCCGCCAACAAGCAGTTCGCCCACGTCGCCAAGGCCAACATGGTGGCGGCACCGGCCGGACAAAGCGTCGGAACGCACTCCAAGGTTGACGCTGCCGTCCAGGGCGCGGTGGGTGACGTGCGCGTCCCCGGCTACTCCACCCCGCGCGGTATTTCCTTCGACGCTGCTGGACACAAGTACGTGACTGTTGGGGAGGGCGGTCGAGGCGCCCGCGTACTCATCTTGGGGATGACCCCGCTGCCCGTCTCTGAACTGCGCGTCGAGCGCGGCGCTACGCCGGGTGCTGGCGCCGGGGCAGGCGCCGGGGCTGATGGCGGGGCAGGAGCCGGAGCTGATGGCGGGGGAGCGGGTGCCGCCCCGGGCACTGTCAAGCTCACCTGGGAGCAGGATGGCAGCGCGGGCCCATCGCGCGACGCCGTCCGCGACTACGTGGTGGAACAGTCTGTTGACGGAGGCGAGACCTGGACCGTGGTGGAGAACGCTCCGTCGGTAGCCAAGGAGCGCACCCTGACCGGGTTGGACCCGCATGTCACTTACACCTTCCGAGTTTCTGCCTGGAACGAAGCCGGAAACGGCGACTGGCTAGTGGTCTCCCTACCGGGCGAGCCCAAGCAAACCCCGTCTGCGAGCGCGTCTGCCAGCACTACCGCTTCGCAATCCGCGTCGGCTTCGGTATCAGCGTCGGCGTCGGTTAGCGCGTCAGTGTCAGTTTCTGCTAGCCCGTCCCAGAGCGCGTCGACATCGCCTAGCGCCTCGGCCTCTGCTTCCCAGAGTGCGTCGTCGAGCGCTTCCTCTAGCGCTTCGGCCTCCGCCTCTGCTTCGGCGTCGGCCTCGGTTAGCGCGTCAGTGTCAGTTTCTGCTAATCCGTCCCAGAGCGCGTCGGCGTCGCCTAGCGCCTCGGCCTCTGCTTCCCAGAGTGCGTCGTCAAGCGCCTCTGCGTCAGTTTCTGCTAGCACATCCCAGAGTGCGTCGGCGAGCGCTTCCTCTAGCGCTTCGGCTTCCGCCTCTGCTTCGGCGTCGGCGTCGGTTAGCGCGTCAGCATCAGTGTCTGCTAGCCCGTCCCAGAGCACGTCGGCGAGCGCTTCCTCTAGCACTTCGGCTTCCGCCTCTGCTTCGGCGTCGGCGTCGGTTAGTGCGTCAGTGTCAGTTTCTGCTAGCCCGTCCCAGAGCACGTCGACGTCGCCTAGCGCCTCGGCCTCTGCTTCCCAGAGTGCGTCGGTCTCTGTCAGCGCATCGCCGTCAGCGTCTGTTTCTGAAAGCGCATCGACCACGCCGTCAGTTACTGCGTCCGTGGAACCGTCTGCTTCGGCAACGCCTTCGCAGTCGCCCTCTGCCGCTCAGAGTGAGACGCCCACTGTGACTCCCGAACCGAGCTTGACGCCAACAGCGTCTGCGAAGCCGAGCGAATCCCATGTTGCGACTCCGGCTACGCCCAAGGTAACGCAGAGCCCTAAGCCCGCCGGGAAGCTGGCGCGCACGGGCGCGGACCTCTCGGGTACCGCCGTACTTGCACTGATCTTGGCGATCGGGGGAGCAGTGCTCCTCTCCGCTAGGTCCTTGCGCAGGTCCAAGTGACCGGCTAGACCGGGCTAACCCAACCTAGGCCTCGGGGCTTGGGGAGTTTTCTCCCCAAGCCCCGAGCCCTATCTGCGGCGCCTATATTTGTCTAAACCGGTCCTCTCGGTCAAGGAGAAAGCTTTGCAAACCCTGCCTGCTGCCGACTGCAGACCACCTGACTCGCGCTGAACCCACGCGTCCAATACGACCGATCCGGGACAGTGCGACCGATCCGGGTCGATACGACCGAACCGGGACACGGCACCAACCGGTCACATGTACCCCGACCGTACGCATGTACGCCCCGTTCCACCCGGCGGAACCGCCCGGACCACCTCCAGAGACAAACGGCACGGCCGGCGCCCTACCTCAGCACTGTTGGTTCTTCCGGGGTGAACAGTTGAACGGGCCGGTCACGATTGCTTCATACGCACCGAGCACTCCTTTCAGGATGAGTTCGCGTCGTGTCCGCCATAGCTTGTACCTTGATCCCCATGACGACACTTGTCCTCTTTCACCACGTCCTGGGCTTGACCCCTGGCGTGGTCTCCGTCGCCGACTCTCTCCGTCACGAAGGTCTGAATGTGCTGACTCCGGACCTGTTCGACGGCAAAACCTTCGATGAGCTCTCCACTGGCTTGGCCTTTAGCAATGAATTGGGCGATGACGAACTGCTTCATCGTGCAGAACTGGCTTGTGACGGCCTGCCAGCCGATGTCGTGTACGGTGGGCTGTCGCTGGGCGTCTTCCCAGCCCAGCACCTGCTCCAGACTCGCCCTGGTGCGGTAGGGGCAGTCCTTTTCCATTCGTTCTTCGACCCCACTCAGCTGGCGGGGTCCTGGCCCACACAGTGCCCTGTGGAGGTCTTCGGCATGGACCACGATCCCTTCTTCGTGGACGACGGAGACCTAGCCATTGCGCAGGCTTGGCAGCGAAAACACGCAAACCTTCACATTCACCTGTACCCCGGCGAGGGGCACTTGTTCCTGGAGCCGTCACTCCCGGACTATGACGAGCGTGCAAGCCGAAAGGCGATACGAGACTTAATTTCCACTCTGCATGCGATTGGGCACAAATGACCCCACGTACCGACATCTCTTCGGGCTACATCACCGTCGCTCTCGGGCCGAGGACATGGGACGTATTCGCCGAACTTATCGAACGTAACAACGGCGTGTTCGGTGGTTGTTGGTGCATCGGATACCACCCCGAGTGTGGCCGCATCCCGCGTGCCGCCCAGCGACAGGCGAAACACCACCGCGTCCTCAACGGCGAGGCACACGCAGCCCTGGTATTGGACGCCGAGGGAAGTTGTCAGGCCTGGGCGCAGTACGGGCCGCCGGATGAGCTGGCGGGCATAAAGCATCGCCGTGCTTATGACAAGCAACCACCGCCTTTGCCTGATTGGCGGCTCGCTTGCGTCTACGTCGATCCGAAGCACCGCGGCCAAGGCTTGGCCACGGCAGCGATTCTTGGCGCGGTCGAACTCATCGCTCAAGCAGGCGGAGGCGTGGTCGAGGCAATCAGTGACACGACGGCCGGCCGGAACGCGCAGAGCAGGTTCCTGTTCACCGCGACGGTCGAGCTACTGGAGGACCTTGGCTTCAAGCGCATTCGCCAGGTCGGCAAACATGCATGGATATTGACAATGCTCGTTCCTCCCAGGACCTGATCCACCAGCTGGCTCCATATCAACGTCCCGATGCTGCACTCACCCGTGCCATCGCCTCATCGTCGACGGCCCCCTCAATTGCTTCCAGACGCCAGGATCAGCCCGCCTCCAGGATGATCGCTTGATGCTCCGGACCACCCAGAGATCGCAAATGTTGCAACGGGGTACATGCGACCGGCCGGTACCACGGCACCAAGCAGTCACATGTACCCCGACCGTACGCATGTACGCCCCGGGTCGATACGACCGCTCGGGGGCGCGGCACCAACCGGTCACATTTACCCCGACCGTACGCATGTACGCCCCGGGTCGATACGACCGAACCGGGGCACGGCACCAAGCGGTCACATGAACCCCAACCGTACGCATGAACGCCCCGGGTCAATACGACCGAACCAGGGAACGGCACCAAGCAGTCACATGAACCCCGACCGTACGCATGTACGCCCCGGGTCGATACGACCGCACCGGGGGCACAACACCAGTCGGTCACATGTACCCCGACCGCACGCATGTACGCCCCGGGTCAATACGACCGCACCGGGGCGCGGCACCAAGCAGTCACATGTACCCCGACCGTACGCATGTACGGCCTGCGCCAACACACGTCCCCAGCCCGGCGCCCCAGGCCCCAGATACGACAAAACCCGGAACTGCTCTTCGTTGCAATTCCGGGTGTTTCGTCGGGCTGACAGGATTTGAACCTGCGACCCCTTGACCCCCAGTCAAGTGCGCTACCAAGCTGCGCCACAGCCCGTTGCTTCCTTCGCGCCGGTGTCCGGCCCGCCGTTAGCGACCGGTGAAGCTTAACCCACTCAGGCCCTTTCCACCAAAACCACGTCTGTGTGGTTCACCGCACGCCCCGCACTCCAACCACCGGCCCTCTGCCGCACGCCCCACGCCCCGCACACCCAAGCTCACCGCCCCGCACTCCAACCACCTCGCCACCCGCCCACCTCCCACCATCCCGCGCCCACATCGCCCGTCGTGCCCGCCCCGAGCAGCGTCGATAAACTGCCCGGGTGACTTACAACCTTTCTCGCCTTGATGCCGCCGCCCGTAGCGCCTTCACGGTGCACTCCTATGACGTGCACGTGGACCTGACGGGGGCCGCCACCCAGAACGCCACCACTTTCACCACCACCTCGCGGGTGCGCTTTGACGCCCCGGAAGCCACCCGCACCTTCCTGGACTGCGTGGGGCAGAGCGTGGAGCGCGTGGTGGTGAACGGCGCCGAGTCCGCCATCGAATTTGACGGCTCGCGCGTGTTTTTCACGGCGGCGGCGGGGGAGAACGACGTCACGGTGACCTCCACGATGGTCTTTTCGCGCACGGGGGAGGGCCTGCACCGCTACGTGGACCCGGCCGACAGCGCCGTCTACCTCTACACGCAGTTCGAGCCGACGGACTCGCGCCGCCTGTACGCCAACTTCGACCAGCCTGACCTGAAGGCGGTCTTCCGTTTGAGCGTGGACGCTCCCACGGAGTGGACGGTGCTTTCGAACCAGCCGGTGGCCGACGTCGTCCCTCTGACCGGCGGTGAGGCACCGTCCGCTGTTATCCCGACCGGTGAGGAGGGTGCTCACGCCCCGGCGCCGGCCACGGTGGGCGCGCTGGCGGGCAATGTGCGCACCACGTTCCATCCCACCCCGCGCGTCTCGACTTACCTGACGGTGTTGTGCGCCGGCCCGTACCAGCGTGTGGTGACGTCGCGGTGGGAGGGCAACGCGGAGCGGGGCGAGAAGGACATCGACCTGGGCGTGTATGCGCGCGCCTCGATGGCCCCGTACGTGGACGGCGAGCTGATGGAGACGGTGACCCGCCAGGGCCTTTCCCTGCTGCATGAGCGTTTTGCCTTCCCCTACCCGTGGGGTAAGTACGACCAGATTTTTGTGCCGGAGTACAACCTGGGCGCGATGGAGAACCCGGGCTGCGTGACTTTCACCGAGTCGTTCCTGGCCAAGACCAAGGCGACGCGCAACCTGTCGCAGCAGCTTGCCAACGTGGTGATGCACGAGATGACGCACATGTGGTTTGGCGACCTGGTGACGCCGCAGTGGTGGGACGATCTGTGGTTGAAGGAGTCGTTTGCTGACTTCATGGGTTCTTACGCCACCGCCACGGCAACGGAGTTCACGGATGAGTGGACGTCGTTCTGCTTTGGCCGCAAGGCGTGGGCGTACGTGCAGGATTCGTACCCGACCACGCACCCGATCCTGGCTGACATCCCGGATGTGGAGGCCGCCAGCCAGAACTTCGACGGGATCACTTACGCCAAGGGTGCCTCGGTGCTGCGCCAGCTGGTGGCCTACGTGGGGGAGGAGGCGTTCTTCGCGGCGGCGCGCGCGTTCTTTGCGGAGCGCGCATTCGGTACGGCCACGTTGAAGGACTTCCTGGATGCGCTGAGTGCGGCCTCTGGGCGTGACATGAGCGCGTGGGCGCAGGCGTGGCTGGCAACGTCCTCGCCCTCGGCGCTGTGGGTGGAGTTGGAGTCTGACGCTGCCGGCGTGGCCGCCTTTACGGTGCACCAGAGTGGCACGGACGGGCCGGGCGGCGCCCCGGTTTTGCGGCCGCACCGCCTGCGGGTGGAGTTCTTTGCGGTGGACGACGCTGCCCTGGTTTCCCTGTACCAGCACGACGCCGTCATCGAGGCGGCCGCCACGCGTTTCGAGCTGCCTGCTGGCGCGGTGCCGCGCGCGGACCTGGTGCTGGTCAACTCCGGTGACCTGACCTACGGGCTGGTGCACCTGGGCGCCGAGCAGGCGCAGGTGGCCATGGAGTACGTTGGGACGCTGGCCGATTCGCTGGACCGCGCGGTGGTGTGGTCGGCGCTGCTGGCGAGCCTGCGCGACGCCCTGCTGCCGGCCCGCGACTTCGTGAAGGCGGTGCTGCGCCACGCCCCGGGGGAGGCCGACGCCGCCCTGCTCTCCACGCTGCTGCGCGAGGCGCGCGCGGCCGTGGAGCGTTTTGTGCCGGCCGAGCAGCTGGACAACGCGCGCGGCGAACTGGTGCGCGGCCACCTGGACGCCCTGGCGGCGACCGTGCCGGGCAGCGACTCGCAGGAACTGGTGGCCAAGTCCCTGGCGGCGATCCACGCACCGGGCGAGAACCCTGTGCGTGAGGAGTACGTGGAGCGGCTGTGGCAGGTCGCGCGCGGCCAGGTGGAGGGCCTGGCGGCCAGCCCGGAGCTGGTGTGGCAGGCGCTGATCAACCTGACCAGCCTGGGTGAGGACACTGCGGAGGCGGTAAAGGCGCACGCCCTGGTCGATCCGTCGGGCGACGGCGTTACCGCGCAGGTGGAGATCGAGGCCGCCCGCCCCTCGGCGGCCGCCAAGGACGCCGCGTGGGCGCTGGCCACCGGGGCAGAGGCCTCCAACGACCACGTGGCCGCGGCCGTCATGGGCCTGATGCGCACCGCAGACAAGGGGCTGCTGGCCCCGTTCACGGCGCGCTACTACGAGCTGCTGGACACGGTGTGGCAGGACCACTCCATCGCCATCTCCCGCTGGCTCATCAACGGGCTCTACCCGCGCTGGGAGGAGTACGCAGACAACGAGCGCGCCACAAACGAGGCCCTGGCGAAGGACCCGGCGGCCGGACTGCGCCGCCTGCTGATCGAGCGCCTCGATGAGGTGGCCCGCAACGAGCGCGCACGCCAGGCGGCCCGGTAAGGCCCGGGCTTTCCCAACCCGATGTAGGCGGTGGGGTGGGCCCACGATTTTGGGCCCACCCCACCGCTCGTGCGTCCCACCCCGTGGGACGCACGCTCAGATATCACCGCGCCTCAGCGCGGCGCGGCAGCAAAGCAAAGGCGCGGGAGGTAGCGTCGTCCACGAAAGGAGGGCCCATGGTGCACTTGCGCGGACGCGAACTGTCCGTTCTGCGCGAGATCATGGACAATCCGATCGCGTCGGAGGCCGAGCACGGCGCGTTGGCGGCCCGGCGCGTCTACGAAAAGCCGGCCTCTCTGCCGGTTCGCGTCCTGATCGTGATTGGCTGCGCCCTGGCCACGGCCGTTTCCATCTGGGCCGCCAAGGGCCTCATGCCGGTGATCGACGCCCGCCAGGCCACCAACGGCCACCTGCTCATGGAGATTGAGTCCGCCCAGGATCACCAGGAGAACCTTGTCAGGGGCCGCGACCTGGCCGCCCAGGAGCTGGAGAGCGAGCGCGAACGCGTGCTGACCGCCGCCGGCTACGAGGCCCCGCCGCCGGCGCTGCAGATCGCTGCGGCGACGTCGCAGGTGGAGGGCCCGGGCATCTCCGTCACCTTCACCGCCACCAGCCAGGTCGAGGCCAAGATGCGCGACCGCGAACTCTCCCTACTGGTCAACTACCTGTTCGCGGCGGGCGGGGAGGCGATCTCCATCAACGGCCACCGCCTGGGGACCACCGCAGCCATCCGCGCTGCTGGAGGGGCCATCTTGGTGAACCTGCAGCCGCTGCTCCCGCCTTACCGGGTGGAGGCAATCGGAGACACCACCGCCCTCCAGGGTGCGCTAGTAGAGGGGGAGAGCGGCAAACTGCTGCTGGATCTGCGCGGGCGCGGCATCCAGGTGGACGTGGTTCCTGAACCGGAACTGCGACTGCCGGCAGCGCCTATCCCCAACTTGGACGACACTCGCACCGGAAAGGACAGCTAAGTGCTCGCTCTCATTGGACTGGCTCTGGGAATCGCGCTAGGCGTGTTCATTACCCCAGATATTCCGCCCGCGCTTACGCCCTATCTTCCAATCGCCGTGGTGGCGGCCCTGGATGCCGCCTTCGGTGGCCTGCGCGCGTTCTTCGACGGCGTGTTCAGCGACCGCCTATTCGTCACCTCGTTCATCTTCAACGTGCTGGTGGCCGCGTTCATCGTGTTCCTGGGCGACCGCCTGGGCGTGGGCCCGCAGATGACCACCGCCGTGGTGGTGGTGCTCGGCATCCGCATCTTCGCCAACGCGGCCGCGATCCGCCGCCACATCTTCAAGGCGTGAGGCCGATGGATTCCGAGCGTCCCCGTCCCAAGCGCGTCACGCGCGGCTCCATCGCGGTTTTCCTGGCCGCCACCCTGCTGGGCTTTGGCGTGGTGACCCAGTGGCGCCAGCAGGTGGAAAACCCGTTGGCGAGCATGCGTCAGGACGACCTGGTTCGCTACCTGGACGAACTCACCCGCCGCAACGAGCAGTTGGAGGCCGAGGAGCTGGACCTGCGCGCCCAGCTGGCGGAGTTGCAGCGAGGCGCGGACTCCGAGGCGGCGGCCCGCGCGGCCGCCGAGCAGCAGGCGCAGGTGGACGGCATCCTGGCCGGCACCCTGCCCGCGCGCGGCAGCGGCATCATCGCCTGGGTGACCGACCCGGACGCCAAGCTCACCGCCGCCACGGTGGTCAACCTGCTGGAGGAGCTGCGCAACGCCGGCGCCGAGGCGATCTCCGTGAACAACGTGCGCATCACGGCCACCAGTTGGGTTAAGCGCACCGGTGACACCCTGGTGATCGACGACGTTCCCGTTGTCTCCCCCCTCGTCATCACCGCGATCGGCGAGCCGCAGACGCTGGCGGTGGCGCTGGCGATCCCGGGCGGCGCGCAGGCCCAGATTAAGGCGGCCGGCGCCTCCATCCGCGTCGAGGAGCACGATTCGGTCAACGTGGAGGCGGTGCGCCAGATCGAGGAGCCGCAGTACGCGCGCGTGGTGCCGGCCTCCTGAGCGCCTTGCTGGCGGCTGCCGCCCGCACGGCGTGAGGGGGACGCGCCGGGGTTCGTGGCGAGGGACGACGTGCCCGCGCGCGCCTGCTATCTGGCGGCCGCCCGGCTCTAACGCCCGGTCCTGCACGGGCTGAGCAGGTGTACAGGATCCTTGCACCTTGCCCTGAAACGCGTGGACCGCGCGCAGGCTTGCGGCTAAACTCGCCTTTGCACGAGGAAAGGACAGGGCAATGAGCTTCGAGCAGGGAATTGACCCCACCAGCACCGCTCAGTTCAGCGCGATTACCCTCAACGCGCCCGGCGACGAGTTGGTCACCCCTCAACCGCTGGGTGCCGACGACCGCGCCGCCGTGGCCGCCCTGCCTCCCCACGCCGCCCTGCTCATCGTTCAGCGTGGCCCGAACGTGGGCGCCCGCTTCCTGCTCGACGCGAAGCTGACCACCGCCGGACGCCGGCCCACTGCGGACATCTTCTTGGACGACACCACCGTCTCTCGCCGTCACGCGGAGTTTCACGCCACCGAGACCGGCTTCGAGGTGCGGGACATGGGCAGCCTGAACGGCACCTACGTCAACCGCGAGATCATCGACTCCTGCCCGCTGCGCAGCGGCGATGAGGTCCAGATCGGCAAGTACCGCTTCACCTTCGTAGCCAGCCCGAACCGGGGTGCCCAGGCATGAGCCCTGCTGTTGGAGCTGCCGCGTCCACGCCGGCGCGGCAGGAGGAAAAGCGCGGATACTGGCCCTTCGACCTCTCGCGCGCCCCGGAGTTCACCATCGGAGACACGGCCGATCGCCTGCGCACCGAGTTCCCCGCCCTGAAGGTCTCCAAGCTGCGTTACCTGGAGGAGCAGGGGCTGGTCTCCCCGCACCGCACCGGCGCCGGCTACCGCAAGTACTCCGAGACTGACATCGCCCGCGTGCGCTACGTGCTGCAGGTGCAGCGCGACTTCTTTGTGCCCCTGGACCAGATCCGCGAGGTGCACCTGCGCGCCCTGGATGCCGGCCTGCAGACCGAGCCCGGCCGGGTGGCCCGCGTGGTGGCCTCCGACGGCCAGCTGGTGCGCCCTGGCCCGAACGAGCAGATCTCGATGCAGACCCTGGAGGACCTCACGGGCGTGAGCATCGAGCGGATCGAGGAGTACCTGCAGGCGGGCCTGCTGGAGACGAACTCCAAGGGGCAGCTCACCGGCCGCAACGTGGACGTGGTCTCCGCGCTGGAGGAGCTGGGGCAGCACGGCATTAGCGTGCGCAACCTGATGCCGGTGCGCCGCGCAGCGGAGAACGCAGCCGGCGTGATCGAGGCAGCGGTCAGCTCCAGGCGCGCCCAGAACTCCGGGGTCGCCCAGGAGCGCGCCAACGCGCGGGCCGCAGAGCTGGGGGAGTGCTACGCCAAGCTGTTCACCGCCCTGCTGCGCAACGAGATCGCAAGGTAACGGTTAAGTCTCAACTTTAAGTTGAAGGTTAGACTCGCCGCGTCGTTCGTTGACGAGGCGGGGGAGTGCTTCTAGTTTTGGGCTCATGGCGTTCGCGTAACGCAATTCCCTCCGCACTCGAATGGAGCCAACAGATGAGCACGCAACACGGTGACTCTCTGCGGCAGCAGCCCATGCTGTTTGGTGACCCCACCGCCAGCCTTGACCAGCAGACCGGCTATCGCGGCCCCGTGGCCAGCCACGCGGCCGGCGTGACCTACCGGCAGCTGGACTACTGGGCCCGCACCGGGCTGGTGGAGCCCTCCGTGCGCACCGCCAAGGGCTCCGGCTCCCAGCGCCTGTACTCCTTCCGCGACATCCTGGTGCTCAAGGTGGTCAAGCGCCTGCTGGACTCCGGGGTCTCGCTGCAGCAGATCCGCAAGGCGATCGAGCACCTGGCCAAGCGCGGCATCGACGACCTGGCCGGGATCACGCTCATGTCCGATGGCGCCTCCGTCTACGAGTGCACCTCCGATGAGGAAGTGATCGACCTGGTCAAGGGCGGGCAGGGCGTGTTCGGCATCGCCGTGGGGCGCGTTTGGCACGAGGTGGAGGGCACGCTGGCCCAGCTGCCCACCGACCGCGACGACGACTCCCAGCCGACCGTGGTGGACGAGCTCGCCGAGCGTCGGCGCGCGCGCCGCAGCCGCCAGGCCTCGTAAAACTGGCCTTACTGGCCGCCTCGCCGCAACCCGCCGCTCGCGAACGCGCCGCCGCGCGCGTCCAGGGGCGAGGGGCTGAGCGATAACACTGCCGGGGGCGGGAAGGATTTTCATCCTTCCCGCCCCCGGGCTTTGTTTTGCGGTTCGGTCAGCGCGTGGCGAGCCTGACGGATTGTTCCACCCGCTTGGACACCAGCTTCTCGCCGCCCACCAGGAAGGCGGACACCGGGCGCGGCAGGGACTTCAGGTGCCTCTCCGTGAGGGGCTCCAGCTTGGTCGAGGCGGTCAGGAGCAGCACCCCGCCCTGGCGGGCGGTGAGCGCGGAGGCGGCCAGGGCGTCGGGGAAGTTGTTGCCGTTGGCGATCACCACGCGGCTGGGCTGGGCGAGCGTGGCCGGCCCCGAGGGGTAGGCGCGGGCCAGCTGCGCGGCGGTGTCGACCCGGGAGGCTCCCACCACCCGCCTGGTCGGGACGATTCCGGCGCCGTCCAGGGCCCGGTTGCCGGCGCCGCCCACGGAGACGATCTCCAGCTCCTGGGCGTGCTGGCGCAGGAACTGCTCCGTGCCCGCCGGGAGGGAGGCGCCATTGGTGACGACCGTGATGGACTCTGCGTTCTCAGAGATCGCGCCGGCGGCCAGGCCGTCGGGGAAGTTGGCGCCGTCGGTGACCAGGACGCGGCGCACCCTGCCCGCGTCCGCCGCCAGGGCACGCTGCGCGATCAGCACCGAGGTCTCCGCCCGGTTCTGGCCCGCGATGCGCTCAGACTCCAGTCCGGCTCCGCTCAGGCTGGCCTCCACGGCCGCCGGGACGGCGCCGTGCCCGCCCAGGATCACCACCTTGGTCACGCCGCGCCGCTTGAGCGTGTTGAGCACCTGTGGCTCCAGCGCGCCCTTGGTGTTGGTCAGGTAGATCGGCGCGTCCAGGAGCCGGGACAGGCCGCCGGCGCTCAGGGCGTCGGCGTAGCTGCGGCCCGTGGCGAGCAGGGCGGTAGGGGAGGGCTCCTGCGCCTGGGTGATGCTCACGGCGGTGGCCACGCGGTCGGCCCCGGACAGGCGGGTGATCATCTGCGCGTCCACCCGCACCTGCCGGGTGAAGCTGCGCCGCGAACCGGTGGGGGTGAAGGTGATCGTGGCGGTGCCCGGCGTGCGCGGGCTCAGCACGCCGGTGTTGGCGTCCACGCTGAGGACGTCGGGGGCGGAGGAGGAGTAGGTGCCCGTGACCGCGAAGGTCATCGACTTGTACACCGTGGTGGCACTTAGCTGCGCGCGGTCGTTGCGCGCGAGCACGCCCGGATCCGTCAGCGTTACTGCGCCGGAGTCCGGGATCGGCACGTCCACCGCGTAGCAGCCGTCGCCCACCGCCAGAGCAGGGCTGCTGGCCTGCTCCGAGATGGAGACGTTCACGTAGTGGGTGTCCTCTGACTGGGCGAAGGCGTGGAAGCGCAGCTTGGGGTCCAGCAGCAGGTAGAGGTGCCCGGTTTCCCCGTTGAACGCGCCCTTGTGCTTGATGAGCTGGGGCAGCTCTTCCTCCCACATCTTCAAACCGTATGAGGGGCTCATGCGGTGGGGACGGCAGGCCAGGTTCTCGGAGCTGACGTACTGGCCGGTCTTGAGCGTGAGCCCGAACGCCTCCCCGGTGCCGGGGCGCTCGTGTGCGATGCCGGTCAGAATCTGCTCTGCGGCCCGCTGGATCGCCACCCGCTCGGCGTCGTGATCCCACACCACGCGTTCGGCGTACTCGTTGGCGGAGCGGATGCCGGCCTGGGCCAGGGCGGTGCGCAGTGGCTTGCCGTCGAAAGGGGGATTGGCATTCCACATGCGGCGGCGCATCGCCCTGAAGTCGTTCATGGCGGTGCGCCGCACCTCGCCCTGACGCAGGCGCACCGGCACGCGCACCTGCATGCCCGCGCCCAGCTCTAGACCCAGGTCCAGGTAGCGGGAGTTGGACAGGGTGCAGGAGGACCGGATGGGCTTCAGGCAGGGGTGGCCGCCGCTGAGCGGGAAGGCGGCCTGCTCGTTGCCGACGGCGCCAGTGACGGCCCCGTCCGCGTCACGGCCGGAGCCACCTACCTGCGCGCCCGGCTCAGGCTGTGCCGCCTCCTCGGTGGGCTCCCCGCCGGTGTTGGCTAACTTCGCACCACCTTCGTCTCGGTTTGGGCCGGCCGGGCCCTGGTCGAACGGCGCCCAGGTCGGCTCACCGGCGCCACCGGCGCCACCGGGGGCGGCCTCGGGCACGCCGAGCGGCGGTGCGGCAGCGTCGTCCAGCACGATCGGCAGGGACAGGCCGGTGATCGGTGCGGCCGCATCGCCGCTGTCTGCGGTGGGGCGCGGGGAAGGCGAAATCGACACGTCGGCCGCCGCGACGGGCGCCACCAGGGTGGCCGTAACGCAGGCGGCGAGCAGCGATGCACGAAGGCGACGCATTCAAACTCCTAGGCGGGAACCATGCGCGACCACACAGCTCGCAGGTACCGCCTGACCGCGCCGGGATTGACAGACCTTGCTCAATCCCGGCCTTAGCTTATGCGCGCACGCCCGTGTTTGAAGAAAAGCGCCCGTGTCGCAGACGGGGTGCCGAATCGGGGGGAGCCCCCTCCCGCCCGATCTGACATAATGTACATTATCGGCGCTTTGCGTGACTTCGGAGAGGGGTATCCGCCCGGCCTGGCCAAGCACAGCAGCGCCGCCAGCGGGCCGTGTCCCATCCTGCGGTGCGCGCCGTGCGCGGCCAGGCCGGGACGTGCGCAGTCAGCCTTGACTAGTCGCTGCCCGCTCTAGCCGCGCAGCTCGTCCCACCAGTTCAGGAACGCCAGCAGCTGGGCGTCCCAGAAGTCCCAGTCGTGCGCGCCCGGACCGTAGAACGTATGAATGGCGGACTCGCCGTGCGCCGCCTTCGCCGCCGCCACGAAGTCCAGGTTGTGCTGGAACAGCGGATCCTGCTCGCCACAGCTGACGTACAGGGCCGGCAGGCTGGCGCGGTCCACCAGACCCACCTGGGTCAGCAGGTCGACTTCGGTTCCTTCCAGCGGCGCATCGGGCCCAAAGACACGCCGGTGCTCGCCGCGCTCCAGCTCCTGCCAGCGGGCGGCCACGTTGAGGGTGCCGCTGAAGGCGCCACACACCGAGAACCGCTCGGGTGCGGCCAGCGCCCAGTGCATCGCGGCATACCCGCCCATGGACAGGCCGGCCACGCCGCAGTGCTCGGCCGGCACGTCCAGGCGCAGCAGCTCGGAGACGAACTTCGGCATGTCATAACGTAGGTAGTCCCAGTAGCGCATGCCGCCCACCTCGTTGGCCCCATACGAGCGCCCGAGTTCGGGCATGACCACCACGATGTTGCGCCCCTTGACGTACTGGGTCAGGCGGGAATTGCGCGTCCAGATGGTGCAGTTTCCGCTCATGCCGTGCAGCAGGAACAGCAACCGCTTGGGCTTTTGCCGCCCCTCTCCCCCGCTGCCGGCGGCAAGAATCGTGCCCTCCTTGTCCGACGGGTCGAAGACCGTGACCGGCACCTCCATCTGCAGGGAGGGCGCATACCATTCATAGCGCGCGATAGCCATAAGGCAACCCTAACGAACCCGCCCCGGCCGCGCGGCCCCAATTGCCCACCAGTCCGTCCCTCTCCCCCGCCGCCGCGAAAGACGAAGGGGCGGGCGGCACCCCGTTGTGCCGCCCGCCCCAGCCCGGCGCTGCAATCAGCGGCGCTTGCCGGCGCCGATCAGCGCCCAGGCGCCCGGCACGAGCGCTGCCACGAGCACGCTCTTGAGCGCGTCGCCCACCAGGAACGGGACCACGCCCTTCTGGATGGCCACGATCACCGGCATGTCCACGTGAATGACCATCCAGGTCACGCCCAGCAGGTAGACCAGGCCGGAGGCGCCCGCGCAGGCCAGCGCGAACTTCCACACCGAACGGTCCACGCCGCGCTCGGCGGCGTAACCCACGGCGTAGGCCGCCAGCACGTAGCCCAGGATGTAGCCGAAGGTGGGCGTCACGCCGTACTTGAAGCCGGCAAAGACGGGCGCCCCGACCATGCCGAGCAGGGCGTAGAGCCCCACGGCGGCGGTGCCCCGCTTGATGCCCAGGGCCGCGCCGACGGCCAGCACGCCCAGCGTGCCCAGAGAGACGGGCACCGGGGTGAAGCCGAGCGGGATGCGCACCTGGCTGAGCAGGAACACCACCAGGGTGCCGGAGAGCACCAGCGCCGCGTCGCGCGCCAGGGAGGCGGCCTTGGCGCCCCACATCGAATCAGCTAGGACCAGCGTGTCAGTCTTGTTTGCCATGCGTCCCAGCATGCCATCCCCCTGCGCGCCACACATGCCTGCGCCGCCCATGGAACTTCCGGCCACATTTTGTATGTTCCCTCCAAGTGGACGACGCCGACCGCCCGGCCGCCCGGCGCATGCATTGCAGATCACACACAAGAATCGCTATACTTAATGCTTCGCATGCGCACCTGGTGGTGCGCCCGACGGAAGGACCTTGATGGCCGAGCGCGCTTTGCGTGGAATGAAGATCGGGGCTCACAGCCTGGAGTCCGAGGAGGGCGTGGCGTTCGCCCCGCGCGTGCGCGTTGAGTACATCTGCGTCAACGGCCACGTCACCGCGATCCCCTTCGCCGACGACGCTGAGATCCCGGCCACCTGGGAGTGCAAGTGCGGCGCCAAGGGCGTGCGCGTTGGCGAGGCCGACCAGGAAGAGGAAAAGCCGGTCAAGCCGCAGCGCACCCACTGGGACATGCTGCTGGAGCGTCGCTCCATCGAGGAGCTGGACGAGCTCCTGGAGGAGCGCCTGGAGCTGCTGCGCACCGGTCAGCTGCGCCGCTTCTGACCCCGCCGGCGCCGCGCGCACCCAGGCCCGCCCGGCGGCACTAGCCGGGCGCCCGGCAAGTGAAAGATGGCCCGCCCCGAGGCAATCGGGGCGGGCCACCTTTGTGCCTAAGCGCTAATTCACTTGCGGCGCTTGAAGAGATTGCGCAGCTGGCGCGAGCGCTTCTGGAAGCCCCACTTGGCGGTGCGGCCCAGCGCCTCGGTGATGATGTTGCCGCTCATCTTGGAAACGCCCTGCTCGCGCTCGACAAAGCTGATCGGCACCTCGGCGATCTTGCCGCCGATCGCGTCAACGCGGCGGGTCATGTCGATCTGGAAGCAGTAGCCGGCGGACTCGATGGAGGTCAGGTCCAGGCGGCGCAGCAGGTCGGCGCGGAACACGCGGAAGCCGGCGGTGGCGTCACGCACGCCCATGCCCAGCCAGATCTCGGTCCACAGGGAGCCACCGCGCGAGAGCAGGCGGCGGCGCAGCGGCCAGCCCACGGTGCCGCCGCCGCGCACCCAGCGCGAGCCGATCACCAGGTCGGGGTGGTCGGGCGCCTGGGCGCGGTGCAGCAGCACGGGCAGCTGCTCGGGGCGGTGGGAGCCGTCAGCGTCCATCTCGCACAGGAAGTCGTACCCGCGCTCCAGGCCCCACTGGAAGGCCGCGATGTAGGCGGGGCCCAGGCCTTCCTTCTTGGTGCGGTGCAGCACGTGCACGCGCTCGTCCTGCGCCGCCTTCTCATCGGCCCACTTGCCGGTGCCGTCCGGGGAGGCGTCGTCCGCGATCAGGACGTGGACCTCGGGGGCGGCGCGCAGGATCCGCTCCAGCACTCCAGGTAGGGACTCCATCTCGTTGTAGGTGGGGATACACACCAGGATGCTCATGCTTTAACACCTCATCAGTTATCTATCAGGCGCGCCGTTGCGCTTTGGCACTCAAGGCCAAGGTGATTCTACTCCGCGCGGCGACCACCAGTCCGCACCCGGCCAGGAGCGCGGCGCCCAGGGCCAGCGCGTTCTCCACGACGCCGCCTATGCGGGCCGCGATGGTGAGGGGCTGCTCCCCCACCGGGAATTCGAACAGGAGGCTGCGGGCGGTGAACAGTTCGCGCTTGTCCAGCAGGGTGCCGTCGGGCCCCACCACGCCGCTGACGCCGACCGTGGAGATCTGCACGGCGGGCCGGTTGAACTCCGCGGCGCGCAGGCGGGTCATGGTCAGCTGCTGTTCGCTTTCGGCGGTGTAGCCGAAGGTGGCGTTGTTGGTGGGGATGTAGAGGAATTCGCCGCGCGCGGCCTGCCGCATGACGCTGCCGACTCCGACCTCGAAGCAGATGCCCACGCCCACGTTCACCGTGCGTCCGAGCTGGGCGGCGTGCACGGGCAGGATCGCCGGGGCCGTGCCGGGCAGCATGTCGATGCTGAGTAGGTCGGTCAGGCTGCTCACGCGGGTGACGAAGGAGCGCATCGGCAGGAATTCGGCGAACGGGACGGGCACCTGCTTGGTGTACTGCGCCCCGTATTTGGCGCCGTCGAACAGCACGATGTCGTTGTATCGCACCAGCCTGGACGACGCTCCGCCCGCCTGGTTCTTGGCATCGGCCCGCGAGTTGGGGGCCGCCACGCCTCCGCCATGCGCGCCGGGCCGCCCGGTAGGCGCGGCGCCCTCTTGCTCGTAGCGCACGGCGCCCACCGCGATGGGGGCGGCTACGGCCGCCTGGGCGTCGCTGACCAGGGCGTGGATCTCGGGGTGGTCGCGCGGGTCGCGGTCTGCGGCATTCTCCGGCCACAGCACCATGTCTAGCTTCCAGCCGCGACTGGCGGCCACCTGCGCGGCCTTCTTGGTTTCCTCGGCGTGGTTGCGGGTTACCTCCGCCGCCACCAGGAAGGCGTCCATGCCGGGGTTGTCCACGTTGCCCTGCACGGCGGCCACCTTCACGGTCTCCCCCGCGCCCTCCACGCCGAGGGGGGCCATGCGCAGCCCGGGCACGAAGGCCGGGGCGATCGAGAGGGCCAAGGCCGTGCCGGCCAGGATCAGGGCGTTCTTCCCGTAGGACCACAGCACCAGCAGCAGGGCCAGGCCCCAGAAGGCCAGGAAGGCCACCAGCCCGGCGGAGGAGAGCAGGCGCACGTACGCCAGCAGCGGCCCGTCCACCTGGGTGTAAGACAGGTTAGCCCAGGCCAACCCGCCCCACGGGTAGTAGGAGCGCAGCACGTCGGTGCCGGCGAAGGCGAGCGCCCAGAACGCCGAGAGCGTGAGCACCTCCGCGATGGTCAGGCGCTCAGCCAGCGCCGAGTGCAGCACTCCGGGGCTGGGCGGGCGCCCGGCCAGGATCTCCTCGCGGGCTTCTTGCTGGGTGGGCGGGCGGCGCATGAGCGCGCCTGCCCGACGCGCGGCGCTCCAGGCGGCGTGGTGCCTGCGCCCCCGGCCGGTGAGGCGGTTGCCCGCCAGCGCGGTGATGCCCGTGGCGGCGGCCACGAACAGCGCCTCGAAGGCGCTAAGCAGCACCCACACCCACGTCGCGTCCAGCGAGAAGCGAATGAAGTAGAGGGTGGGCAGGAAGTAGGTCAGTCCCGCCAGGAAGCCGTAGAGCGTGGCCCGCGCGGCGCTGGTCTGCGGGTGAAGCGGCGCACGAAAAACGTCTATGGGTCCCAAGAGACTCGTTGTCACGGTAGGCGATTTCGCCATATCGGGTCACAACTGAACGAAGCAAGGA
>NZ_JBZXJM010000026.1:0-12947 GCF_058725725.1 Buchananella sp. 103232
CCCTGCCACACCCACAAGCCTCGGCCACTAACCCAAACCCGACACTCAGGGCCCCAGCTCGACGTTTAACGCCCCAACTCGACGTTTGACGCCCCAGCTCGACGTTTGGAGCTTCAACTCGACGTTTGGTGCCCCAGCTCGACGTTTGGTGTTCCAGCTCGACGTTTGGAGCTTCAACTCGACGTTAACCAGGGGCAGAACGTCGAGTTGAAGACCCCAACGTCGAGTCCAAGCCACGAACGTCGAGTCCCAACAACCCAGTCGCCCGCCAATGGCGCAGGGGCTGGTGGTGGAGTCTGGGTGGCGAGTCGTGGCGGTGCGCCCGCCAACGGCGCAGGGGCTGGTGGTGGAGTCTGGGTGGCGAGTCGCGGCGGTGCGCCCGCCAACGGCGCAGGGGCTGGTGTCACCAGGGGCCGGGCCCTTGACGCCCCAACTCGACGTTTGGTGTTCCAGCTCGACGTTTGGAGCTTCAACTCGACGTTAACCAGGGGCAGAACGTCGAGTTGAACACCCCAACGTCGAGTCCAAGCCACGAACGTCGAGTCCCAACAACCCCAGCGCCGTCGGACACAAAAAGGTGCCGGGCAGGAGCCCTCCAACTCCTGCCCGGCACACATTCAGAGGCTGCCAACTAGCCCTGTGACAGCCAAGAGCAGTTTGCCCACCAGCCGGGTGATCCCGTATACGAGTGCGATCAGCGACGTGGCTGATAGCGCCAACGCGAACCACGAGATCGGCTCCCTCAAACCGTCTAGCATTCGCGTTTTCCGTTCGGTCTCTTTCCCTGACTGGCCGGGCTCGCTTGAGAGGTGATCTCGCGGCGAAACCTGGGGCCTGCTCATGAATTAATTCTGGCCCCGACCCGTTCGACGCGTGATCCACCCGATGGCCCTTTCTGTGGCGCGCGTAACTAGCCCGTTTGGGCTACGGGGGTCGTCCCACGGGATGAGTTTCGCGCTGGATATGCTGTCGGCATGTCTTGCCGCCCCCTCCTGGTGCTGCCCGGCCGGTGCAGTGTGGACGACGTTGCCTCCCTTACCACCGCGCTGCTGCCGCTGGTTCGCGCCGGGGTGGACGACGTTGCCTCCCGCCCGGTGCTAGGAGCGGACCGGCGGCGCACCGGCGAGTTGCCGGTGGTGTTCGTGCACGATCCTGCTCTTTCGTCCCGGGAGGTTGCCGGCCTGCGCGAGCGGATCGAGTCCGGGTTGCCCGGGTTGCCCGGTACGGACGTAGTGGTGGCGACTTCGGGTTCCACCGGTGTGCCTCGCCTGGTGGGGCTATCTGCACGTGCGCTGACCCTGTCCTGTCTGGCGACGCTGGAGCATCTGGGTGCAGGGCCCTCGCCGACGCTGCGGCGAGGGGCGAGCCCCGCCGAGGGATTCGGCGGGCCGGGAACGGACCCGACCTGCGGCCTTCTCCCCACGCCCACCGGCACGCCTGTGGCGCCGATTGGCTCGGCTCTGGTCAGGACGGGTTCGGGCAGGACGGGGTCAGACAGCTCGCCTTCAGGCAGCCCGGTGGCGGCAGCCTCCGCCACTGCCGCCTTGCTAACGGACGACATCACCGCCGGCGACGGCGAGGCTGGCGCCGGCTACCGGCAGGTCGGCGCGGGTGACGGGAAGGCTGGCGCCGGCGATGGCTCATTGCACTGGGTGCTCGCGCTGCCCACGTTCCACGTGGCCGGGCTGCTGGTTCTCTGGCGCGCCTTGCTCCAGGGCGCGCGCCCGGCGGTGGTGGACCTGACGGGGGGATTCTCCCCGACGCTCCTCAGCGCCTGCCTGGGGGCCCTGCCTACGGCCACTGCCGTGGTGTCCCTGGTGCCCACCCAGTTGCAGCGGGTGCTGGAGTCCCGGGCGGATTCCGCCGCGCTGTCCAGGGCCAGGACTGTCCTGGTGGGCGGAGCGTCCCTGGCCCCCTCCCTGGCCGCGGCGGCCGCCGCGGCCAGCATCAGCGTCACGACCACCTACGGCATGACGGAGACCTGCGGCGGCTGTGTCTACGGCTCCGTCCCGCTGCCCGGAACCCTGGTGTACGTGGAACCCACCGGCCCGGTCAGCGCCAAAGGCCCGGGCTCCCGGGTCCCGCTGGCCATCGCCCCGGACTCCCCGGCCCCGCCGACCATCACCCCGGCCCCCTCGACTACCCCGGGCGCGGCCGGTAGCGAGCCGGGAGCGCCCGCAGCTGGCGCCGACCACGACGACGCCGTGGTCGGCCGCATCTACCTGCGGCCGCCCGCGTTGGCAGAGGGCTACCTGGGGGAGGCCAAGCTGACCGAGGCGGCCTTTCCCGTCGTCGTCCCCGTGAGTCCGGGCGCCCCCGGGCCGCTGCCGACCAGCCCAGCTACTCCGCCCGCCCCAACCGCACCCGCCTCCGACCGGTGGCACCGCACCGGCGACCTGGGCAGCTGGGACGGCCACCGCCTGCGCGTGCTGGGGCGCGCGGACGACCTCATAAACACCGGCGGGGAGAAGGTTGCCCCCGCTGCGGTGGAGGAAGCCCTGCTGGCCACTGGGCTAGTTGCCGGCGCCTGCGTGGTGGGCGTGCCGGACGAGCGCTGGGGCCAGGCGGTGGTCGCCCTCGTCTCACCAGCGGCCCCGACCCCCACCGCAGCCCCTCTGCCCGCAGACCAAGCTGCCGCCCTAGAGCGGCAACTGGTGGCCGCCGCGCGATCGTGGCCGGCGGCTTGGCGGCCCAAGCGCATCGTCGTCCGGCCGGAGCTACCCCTGCTGCCCGGCGGGAAGATGGACAGGGCGGCCTGCAGGGAACTGGCCGCCGCGCAGGGACGCGCCGCCCCGCCCAGCGCGACTCGGGACGGCGGCGGGCAATAGCCGCCGCACGCCCGCGAGGGCATCTGAGTCCGGCGCGCTGCTGCTCGGCGGAAGGAGAGCCCGCCTGGCGTCTCGGTGGAGGGATAGACCGCCTGCCGCCCCGGCGGAAAGATAGCCCCCTCGCCGCCAGGGGAGGCAAGGAGCACCGGGGGCGCGCGAACCACTCGCGCAGAGGGTGTCGGCGACCGATCGGACGCCGCGCCAGCGCAGGTCCCTGCCGCGCCCCAGCCAGGTCCTCACCGCCCGCGTCCCCGCCGCCCGCATCCTCGCCGCCCAGGTCCCCACCGCGCGCCGCTCAAGTCCTCGCCGCCCAAGTCCTCGCCGCCGCGCCCAGCCCAGGTCCCCACCGCGCGCCGCTCAAGTCCTCGCCGCCCAGGTCCCCGCCGCGCGCCGCCCAAGACCTCGCCACCGCGGCCGGGCGGCCTAGACTGGCCCGGTCAATGAGGAGGAGAGATGGCTAACCTTGGGCTCTGGATTCAGGGCGCCCGGCTTCGCACCCTGCCGCTGGCGTTGGCCCCGGCCCTGCTTGCAAACGGAGCGGCCTACTTCAGCACGCTGAGCACCGCGTACATCGAGGGCCACGGCGCGCCCGCCAACAGGCTCACCCCCGCCCTGGCCCCCTCCGCGCCCGGGCTGCCCGGCCCCGCAGCGCCCGGCCAGGACTACAGCCAGCCCTACTTTTGGGCCGTGGCCGTGCTGACCACGCTGGTGGCCCTGGCCCTCACCGTGGGCGTGAACTTCGCCAACGACTACAGCGACGGCGTGCGCGGCACCGACGACGTGCGCCTTGGCCCCGCCCGCCTCACCGGCGGCGGGCTGGCCCGCCCCGAAAAGGTCAGGGCCGCCGCCTTCGTCTCCTTCGGCGTGGCGGCGGCTGCGGGCCTGGCGGTAGTGGCGCTCTCCGGGCACTGGTGGCTGCTGTCCCTGGGCGTGGCCGCGATCGCTGCAGCCTGGTTCTACACGGGCGGCAAGCGCCCCTACGGCTACGCCGGCCTGGGCGAGGTGGCCGTCTTCATCTTCTTCGGTCTGGTGGCCGTGCTGGGCATCCTCTACGTGCAGCGCGACTACCTGGTGGCCGGTGACCTGTGGCTCGCCCTGCCGATGGGCGCCTACGCCTGCGCGGTGCTGATGGTGAACAACATCCGCGACATCGCCACGGACACCACCGCCGGCAAGCACACCCTGGCCGTCCGCCTCGGCACGCGCGGTGCCCGCTGGGCCTTCACCGCCCTGCTGGCCGTCCCGCCCCTTGCCGCCGTCATGACCGCGCCGTTCAGCACCGCCTTCCCTTTCGCGGTCCTGCTGGCCCTGGCGGCCGCCGTCATCGCCCTGCCCGTGCTGCGAGGCGCGCAGGGACGCGACCTGATCACCGCCCTGCAGCGCGCCTCCGCCCTCACCCTGGCCTACTCCGCCACATGGGTGCTCCTGTGGGTGTTCGCCGCGCTGTAACGGCGCCTTAACGCCTAGGCTTGGGCCATGCCTCGCATCGTGCTTTACCTGCTTCCCCTGGTCCTGACCATCTACGCCCTGGTAGACGTGGCCCGCACCGAGGACGAACGCGTAGGTGGCATCCCCCGCCTGGTCTGGTTCATCGTGGTGGCCCTAGTGCAGCCGGCCATCGGTGCGATCGTCTGGCTGGTGGTCACCAAGGCGATGCCGCGCATCCAAGCCGAGCGCGACTCCCGCGACCGCAGCGGCTCCCCCGCCGGCGCCTCCCTGGGCGCGCTGGTGGGCTTCCAGCGCCGCCACGAGGACGAGGCGCCCGCACAGCTCGCCCCCGACGACGACCCCGAGTTCCTCTTCCGCCTCAAGGCCGAGGAGCTGCGCCGCCGCCGCGCCGCCCAGGACGCCGCCAAGAAGGAGCAGGCCCGCCGCGACCTGCTGCGCCCGCGCGGTCAGGCCGGGACGGACGACGCTGCCGCCGGCCCCACCCATCAGGATCCCGCTGCGAGCGGCGGCCACAACGAAGCCGGCGCCCCCGACGACCAGGACGGTCAGGGGGGCGCCGACAAGAGCTAGGAGGCGGGAGGAACGTCGTCCCCCTAGCCCTTACCCGGACTGGCCGGTGTTCAACGCCGCACCGGAACGGCCCGGCACCATGTCGCTGGCCTGCGCCACCAGCTCGGCGGCCGGCTCCCAATAAGACAGCCCCACCAGGCGCCTGCCCTCGAACGTCAAAGAGGTGAGCGAGGCCAGCGCGCACTGCCGCTTGCGCGGATCGTGGGCAAGCCAGCGCTTCTCCAGGAACAGGCGCGTGGCCCAAATCGGCAGCTGGTGGGAGACCAGCAGGGCCTCACCGCCCTCCACCTGCCCCAGCACGTCCCGCACCACTGCGGTCACGCGCTGCGCCTGCTCCCGGTAGCTCTCCCCCCAGGAAGGCTTGAACGGGTTGCGGTAGTACCACCAGTAGCGGGGGTTGGCCAACACCGCGCGGGAACGATTGACCGGCAGCCCCTCCAACAGGTTTCCCGCCTCAATCAGGCGCGGATCGGCCTGCAAAGGCACCCCGAAAGCGTGGGCCGTGGGGGTGGCCGTCTCCTCGGCCCGCTCCAACGGCGAGTGAATCACGGCGCGAATGTCGTGGCCGCCGGCCACAAGGACGTCGGCCACCTGCTGCGCCATCGCCTCCCCCCGCTGGGACAGGTGGTAGCCCGGCGCCCGGCCGTACAGCACACCCTCCGGGTTAAACACCTCGCCGTGACGCATCAAATGAACAACAGTGCGGGCCATGACCGCCTCCTAACTCCGCTTCGGGGCGCACACGCCCGGCACCAAGGCCTCCATGATCTGCGCCAACTGCACCAGCTGCGCCGCAGTGAGCCGCTCCACCAGGCGCTCGTGCACCGCGCGCAGGTGCACCGGCGCCACCTCCGTCAGGTACTCCGCGCCCCGCCGCGTCAACACCGCGATCACCCCGCGCCCGTCGTTCTTGCAAGACACGCGCGTCACCAGTCCCCGCGCCTCCAGGCGATTGACCGTGTTCGTCAGGCGCGAGCGAGAAAAAGACACCAGGTCGGCCAGCTCCGCCATCCGGCGCCGGTGCCCCTCGGCATCCACCAAGGTCACCAGCACCTCGTACTCGCCCAGCGTGATACCGCAGTTGGCCTCCAGGTTCCTGTTCAGATCGTCGTAGAGCGCCAGGGAGCCGTGCAGCAGCCCACGCCAGGCCGTGTACTCGGCCTCAGAGAAGTGCCAGTGTCCCTCCACCGCGCTCGGATCCAGACCGAAAGCAACCTGGTGGGCCTGGCACTGCTCCTCCGTGTGCTCCCACGGCAGCAGGTCGGCAGCGTCCAGCCCCTCGCCAGAAACACCGCGTGAAACGTTCCTAGTCCCCACCGGCACACCCCGCTTCCATCACACCCTTGGCAGTCTATCCCGTAGACCTACCCCACCAACTGGGACAAAAGCAAAGGGCCCGGCAAAATGCCGGGCCCTAAGAGCTCACTTCTTGTTGCGACGCTGGTGACGGGTCTTGCGAAGCAGCTTGCGGTGCTTCTTCTTCGCCATGCGCTTGCGGCGCTTCTTAATGACGGATCCCATTCGTACCCTCCTTCGATAGGCCAGGTGGCAAGTCGCGCGCAGCGATGCCACACGCCTGATGCGCGATCATACCGGGAAACACCCACCCGAAGCCAAAATTAGCGGCGTTGCGTCAAGCACTTAGCGCCACTGCCCCCTAACGTCGAAGACGAGTATGCTCACGCGTGCCCCGGCTCTCGCCCCCAAAACCGCAAAATGGCGGCGCGGCAGCGCACGGGGCGGCAGTGCGGCAACGTCGGCCCCTCAGCCGGCCCGCCCGCACAACGGCGGAAAGGAGGTATCGGTGCGCAAAAGAATCAAGGCGCTGACCAGGCGCACCCGCGATTTCATCGACGACGTCGCGCGCACCTCCCCCGCCCGCATGACCCTGGGCGTCTTCGCCACCGTCATCACCATCTCCACCCTGCTGCTGTGGACCCCCTTGGCCACCCGGCACGGGCACCGCCCGCCCTTCATCGACGCGCTCTTCGTGTCCACCTCCGCCGTCTCCGTCACCGGCCTCACTACCGTCGACACGGTGGAGTACTGGTCGCGCTTTGGCCAAACCGTCATCATGCTCTCCATGATGGTGGGCGGCCTGGGAGTCATCACACTGTCCTCCATCCTCAGCCTGGCGGTCTCCCGCCACATCGGCCTCACCCAGCGGCTCCTGTTTGCCTCCGAGGCCAGCTCCAGCCGCTTGGGGGAAGTGGGAGCCTTGGTCAGGGTGGTACTGATTGCCTCCTTGGCGGTGCAGTCGATCTGGTTCGTCTCCCTGTTCATACACTTCCAGGCGCTAGGCCACCCCACTGGCGATTCCGCGTTCTTCGCCGCATTCATGGCCGCGTCCTTCTTCAACAACGCGGGATTCTCCATCCTGCCGGAGGGATTAGAGGCCTACGTGGGAGACTGGGGAATGACCATCCCGCTGGTGCTAGGCACCAGCATGGGAGCCATCGGATTCCCCGTCCTCCTGGACGTGCTTCCCCGCTGGCGCACCCCCCGGAAGTGGGCCCTGCACTCCAAAATCACCATCACCTTCTTCCTCAGCCTCAGTGCGCTGGGAGGATTGGGCGTCTGGTTCCTGGAGCGCGACAACCCGGCCTCGTTTGGCAATCTGACCTGGAACGAGGCAATCCAGGCCGCCCTGGTCTCCGGCTTCAACGCACACACGCTAGGACTTTCCACCGTGCCGGTGGAGGACATGGATTCCGCCACCTGGCTGCTGCAAGACGCCATCATGTTCGTGGGAGGTGGCTCTGCCTCCACCGCCGGCGGTATCAAGGTCACCACGCTGGCGGTCCTCATCTTCGCTATCGTGGCCGAAGCGCGAGGAGACAGGGACATAGAGGCATTTGGGCGCCGCATTCCGCCCTCCACCGTCCGCCTGGCCGTGTCCGTGGCCCTCATGGGCGCCCTCCTGGTGGGCACCGCCACCCTGACCCTGCTCATCCTCACTCCATTCAGCATGGACATGATGCTCTACGAGGCCATCTCTGCCTTCTCCACCACCGGTCTGTCCACCGGTCGCACCGGCCAGCTGCCCACCAGCGGCAAGGCCGTGCTAGTGGCCCTCATGTACCTGGGCCGCACCGGCACCATGACCTTGGCTGCGGCATTGGCAATGCGTCAACGCCGCCGCGTGGTGCGCATGCCGGAGGAGGCCCCGCTCATCGGTTAATGCGCGCCCGGAGGCGGACTACTGGGCTTGGCGGCGTCCGCTCTGCGGCTTGCCGCTTTCGCCGCCCACTGGTGCAGGTAACTTTCGCCGCGCCGCGCCGTGCGCCACAATTGCAGCGTGACCCGCGCTGCGGGCTCACCCCACCACTCTAGGAAGGCAGGCAGCCGTGGCAGACAAGGCACCCGGCTCGGGCACCCTCGTAATCGGACTGGGCCGTTTTGGCTCCGCCGTGGCCGTGACACTTGACCGCCTGGGGCGGGAGGTGTTCGCGGTGGAGCGCGACCCCGCCAAGGTGCAGAAGTGGTCGGGGCGCCTGGCCCTTGCCGAGGCCGACGCCACCAACCTGGAGGCCCTGGAACAGCTGGGTGCCCGTGAGTTCGCCTCAGCCGTGGTCGGGGTGGGGTCGTCGCTGGAGGCCTCCGTGCTCACCACCGCCAACCTGGTGGACCTGGGCATCGGCTCGATCTGGGCCAAGGCAACCAGCCGGGAACACGGCCGGATCCTCAAGCGCATCGGCGCCCACCACGTGGTCTACCCCGAGTACGACGCCGGCCAGCGCGCCGCCCACCTGGTCTCCGGGCGCATGCTGGACTACATCGAGATGCAGCGCGAGGGCTTCTCCATCGTCAAGATGCGCCCGCCGCGTGAAACGCACGGTTTCACGCTCGCGCAGTCGCAGATTCGCACCAAGTACGGCGTGACCGTGCTGGGCGTGATGAGCCCCGGCGAGCCCTTCGAGTACGCCTCCAAGGACACGATGATCCAGCCCAACGACGTCATCATCGTCTCCGGGGACGCCTCTCTCCTGGAGGCTTTCGCGGCCCGCCCGTGAGCGTTACCCTCGGGCTGGGTCAATCCGCCCGCCCGGTAGCAAGCCCCTGCCTGCGCCCCATCCGCGCGGCAGGGGTTTGCGCTGCGGCCCCTCGCCCGGCACCGTGACCCCGAGCGCACAAGAGCGAGTTCGGGGTACATCCGACCGACCGGTGCCATGGCACCAAGCGGTCACATGTACCCCGTTGCAGCATTTGCGAGCCTGGGGGCCAGGGCCGTGCGACCGTCATCCACGACGAGCCACATTCGCCGCCCGGAGTTCCAATCTCCCCTTCCCTTCCTCCGATAACCTGGAAGATGAAGGGAGGTAGCTCACATGTTCCGCTCGCACAATTCGAGACGAGTTCTTACCGGCATAGCGCTCCTGGCGCTTGTCCCCCTCTCGCTTTCCTCCTGTGGCAGGGGCTCCGAGGCCCGGCCCGACGGGGAAGGCCACACCACCCCACCCGCTGCTTCCGCTGCGGCTCCCACGCAGACCGACAGCCCAGCAGCCACCGCTCCCGGTGAGGAGAGTCCTGCCCCACCGGCACCAACCGACCAGGCGCCACCGGCCCTCACGCGAACACCTGAGGCACCACCGGCTCCGCAGCCCACAGCGGCGCCCGCGCCTGTGTTCGACATTCCCCCGGCCGCCCAGCCGCCCCAGTCGATCCACAACCCTGACGGTGTAGCCGTGGCGATCATCGTTTCCCCGTCCGGGAACATCTGCTGCGACATGTTTAAGGACTCCGCCCTCTACTGCGTCGTCAGCTCTTGGAGCACGGACAAGCCCTACGGACTGGATGACCTGGGACGTCCCGTCATGCAGGTGTCGCTAGAGGAGGACGGCTCGCTCTACGCCTCCGGGCGCGGCGACGCGCCCGCCTGCGCCGACCTCTACGGCACCGCACCACAGGTGCTCGGCTACGGGCAGAGCGTCAGGTACGGCGACGGCGTCTGCCGCTCCGCAGAGACCGGCATGTCCTGCTGGAACACGGTGTACAAGAAGGGCTTCACCGTGAACCGGGACGGCTGGACTGAGATCAAGTAACCGGCCCCTGGCCCGGGTCACACGAAGCGGTCGATGACCGTGACCTGGGCCAGGCGGTCTAGGCCGTCGTGCACCGCCCGGGCGCGCAGCGGCCCCACCCCGTCCACCGTGAGCAGGTCCTCCTCGCTGGCCGCGAGGATGGCGGGCAGCGGCCCGAGCTGGGCGATGATGGAGTCCGCGACCACCGACGGCACCCGCGGGATGCGGGCCAGCATGCGGTGACCGCGCGGGGTGACCGGCAGGTCCAGCCCGAGCCCCTGCGGGTCCTTCCACCCGAGCGCCCGCGCGACGATGCTGAAGTCCACCAGCTCGGAGGAGTTCAGCCAGGTCAGGTGGGACTCGGCGGCGCCCAGCTCGCTCGGGTAGGCGACGTAGTCGCGCAGCACCAGGGAGCGGTCCCTGGAGACGCCCCGGTTGAGCTCGTCGAGCTGCAGGGCGACCAGGCGGCCGTCCGTGCCGAGCTCCGCCACGTAGTCGTCGATCTCCGCGGCGATTCGACGCACCATCTCCAGGCGCTGCAGCACCACGGCCACGTCGCGGATGGTGACCATGTCCGTGAACTCCAGGGCGGTCAGGGCCCTGGAGACCTCCTCGAGGCGGGTGGTGTAGCGCTCCAGGGTGGCGATCGCCTGGTTGGCGCGCCCCAGGATGGCGGTGGAGGGTTCCAGCACGTGCCGTTCGGCGCCCAGGAACAGGGCGACCACCTCCATGGACTTGGAGACCGTGATGACCGGCAGGCCGGTCTGGCGCGCCACGCGGGCGGCGGTGCGGTGGCGCATGCCCGTCTCGGTGGTGGGGATGGCGGTGTCAGGCGTGAGCTGCACGTTGGCTCGCACGATCCGCCCGCGGGAGTGGTCCACCACCACGGCGCCGTCCATCTTGGCCAACTCGCGCAGGCGGGTGGCGGAGAACTCCACGTCCAGCTCGATGCCGTCGGAGCACAGCTGCGCCACCTGCTCGTTCCAGCCCAGGACGATCAGCGCGCCCGTTCGGCCGCGCAGGATGCGCTCCAGGCCGTCCCTGACCTCGGTGCCAGGCGCGACGGCGCGCAGCGCCTCCTTCATGGTCAGTGCACCCGCGTGCTCGCTCACCCTCTGCCTGCCCCCTTCCCAAAACACTGCGGTAAAGCCTATGGCCGACGCCCCGCCGGCCGCCCTTCGGCACGGTTACGATTCCGCATCCACCGCCCCAAACCCCTCGTCACATTCCCTGCGGGACCTGCCGACTAGGCCCCGCACCGGCCCTGCCGACTAGGCCCCGGACCGGTCAGCGCGCGCGGGCCAGCCCCACCTGCGCGGCGGCGTCGGCCAGGGTGCCCACCTCCACCACGTGGCGCTGGTGGGCACGGGCCACCTTGGCGGCGGTGCCGGCGGGCACCAGGATGCGCTGCTGCCCCAGCCGCACGCCCTCGGCCACCCGCTGGGCGATCATGGGCACGGGGCGCACCTCCCCGGCGAGCGTGACCTCGCCGATCGCCCCGGTGCCGGCGGGCAGGGCGACCTCCCGGGCGGCGGACATCACGGCCAGGCAGACGGCCAGATCCGCCGCCGGGTCGCGCAGGCTGATCCCACCCACGGTGGCCAGGAACAGGTCCTTGTCTCCCAGCCGCAGCCGGCCGGTGCGTTCGGAGACGGCCACGAGCATCGCGCAGCGGGAGGAGTCCAGCCCGGAGACTCCCCGGCGCGGGTTGGGGACGGTGGAGGCCACCGTGAGTGCCTGCACCTCCGCCAGCAGCGGGCGGCGGCCCTCCACGGTGACGGTGAGGCACACCCCCGGCCCGGCCTGCCCGTTCTGGGACCTGAAGAGCGCGGAGGGATCGGGCACCTCCTCCAGCCCCGCGTCGGTCTGCTCGAAGCAGGCCACCTCGTCGGCCGGACCGTAGCGGTTCTTCACGGTGCGCAGCAGGCGCAGGGAGGTGTGCCGGTCCCCGTCCAGGGAGAGCGTGGTGTCCACGACGTGCTCCAACGCGCGCGGCCCGGCCACCACCGATTCCTTGGTTACTTGCCCCACCAGGCAAAGCGGTACCCCGAGTTCCTTGGCCACCCGGGTGAGGGATTGGGCCACGGCCATCACCTGAGCCACTCCCCCGGCGCGGCCTTCCACCTGCACCGAGGCGATGGTCTGCACCGAGTCCACGATCACCAGTTCCAGGCCCGCAGTGTCCGTGATGAGACCGATCACGGCACCGAGCTCGGTCTCGTCGCTGAGCAGCAGCCCCGGGCAGTTCGCGCCTATCCGGCGGGCGCGCACGGCGATCTGCTCCACCGATTCCTCGCCGCTGACGTAGAGGACGCTGCCGCCGGAGGTGGCGCACACGGAGTTGGCCACCGTGAGCAGCAGGGTGGACTTGCCCGCGCCAGGTTCGCCGCTGAGCAGCAGAACCTGGCCGGGCACCAGGCCCCCGCCCACCACGCGGTCGAACTCCGGGCAGTCGGTGCTGAGCCTGGTGGCGGGTCCGGCCAGGATCACCTCCGTGACCGGCTTGGCGGGTTGGCGTGGGGCGCTGACCTTGACGGGCGCCTGCCCGCCTGCGGAGAGCGCCGCTGGGGCGGCCTCCTGCGCGATGGTGCCGAACTCGCCGCACCGGGCGCACCGCCCGGTCCACTTGACGGGCTTGGCGCCGCAGGCGGAGCACCGGTACTGCGTAGCGTTTCTTGCCATGCCCTCACGTTAGCGCCCGCCACCAACATTGGTTGCTCGCCTCCGCTCGGGCCGGTTCCTGCGTGGGATAGCCGAGGCGCCGGCCTTGCACCGGCGCCGCCGCCCAACGCGCGCTGCCCGCACTGGTACCGGCAGCCGCGCCGGCGCTACTCCAGTACCAGCACGTGCTGGCCGCCGATCTTCTCTCCGCTCAGCATGAGCTGGACCACGTAGGTGCCGGGCCGGGACTCGCCCACCGGGGCGCAGCCCTCTGCCCGCACCACGCCGTCCCAGGACAGGCTGCCCTTCCAGCTATCCCCGGCCTTGAGCAGCAGCTGCTTGGTGGGGGGCTGCTCCCCGGCACACACCAGTGAAGCGGCGCACGAAAAACGTCTATGGGTCCCAAGAGACTCGTTGT
>NZ_JBZXJM010000027.1:0-19211 GCF_058725725.1 Buchananella sp. 103232
GACAACGAGTCTCTTGGGACCCATAGACGTTTTTCGTGCGCCGCTTCACCGGGGCGTTGTCGAAGTAGGGGCGGAACTGGCGCACGGCGTCCTGGGAGCGGCGGGCCATGAACACCTGGCCGCCCAGCCCGACGATTGCCTGCTCCTTGGTGCCGTGCCCGTAGTGGGCGAAGCGGGTGCGGTAGAGCTCCACCATGCGCGCGGTGTGGTGGGCGGGCCAGAAGATGTTGTTGTGGAAGAAGCCGTCCCCGTAGTAGGCGGCCTGCTCCGCGATCTCCGGGCTGCGGATGGAGCCGTGCCACACGAAGGGCGCTACTCCGTCCAGCGGCCGGGGCGTGGCGGTGAAGCCGTGCAGCGGGGTCCTGAAGCGCCCCTCCCAGTCCACCACGTCCTCGTCCCACAGGCGCCGCAGCAGCGCGTAGTTCTCTACCGCCAGCTGGATGCCGTTGCGGATGTCCTGGCCGAACCAGGGGTAGACGGGCCCGGTGTTGCCGCGCCCGAGCATCAGGTCCACGCGCCCGTCAGCCAGGTGCTGCAGGGTGGCGTAGTCCTCCGCGATCTTCACCGGGTCGTTGGTGGTGATCAGGGTGGTGGAGGTAGACAGCACGATGCGCTTGGTCTGGGCGGCGATGAATCCCAGGGAGGTGGTGGGCGAGGAGACCATGAAGGGCGGGTTGTGGTGCTCGCCCTGGGCAAAGACGTCCAGCCCCACCTCCTCTGCGTGGACGGCGATGCGCACCAGCGCCTTGAGGCGGTCGTGCTCGGTGGGGGCCACGCCGGTGGTGGGATCCACGGTCAGGTCCCCTACGGACATAACGCCGAATTGCATGTTCATGGCGACCTCCAGGTCGGGACGGGAGTTGAACTGCCGACAGTATTTCAAATTTGAACTATCGACGCAAGGGGTAGCCTCCCCCGCCCTAGCGGCGCCTGTTGACCGCGCCCCGGTGGGCCCACTTCGCGTCGGGCCGCTCCAGCGCGTCACACAGGGCGTGCCACACCTCCAGCGGCTCCGCCCCCGCTGGTCGAGTTGATCACCGGACGGGCACAAACATACCTCGGGGCCAAATTACCTCCCCATCCGCCACCGATGGCGACCACAGAGTTGCACTTCGTGGGCCGACCCCAAAACCAGCCAGACGCGTGCGCCTATCCCCCATGCGCTCAGCCTGTAATGCCGCACACCAACCACTCCGCGCTGGATACCGAGAAGATTCCCAAGCCACTATCGAGCCCAGCATTTCCGGCTCTTCACAGGTGGAGGTGGGGGCGGTGGTGGGCGCTGGCGCATTGCCCCCGAGCGCACAAGCGTGCGGTCGTATGTACCCCGTTGCAACATTTGCGAGGCAGGGGTGAGTCGGTCGCGCTCGCGCACACCTCTGGCCAGTGGACGGTAGCGGGCCGGGGCCGGGGGTGAATGTCGCCTCCGCGCGCATGCCACTGGCCCTGGGGAGCGGAGGCGGGGGAGGAGTTCCGCGCTATCAACGGACTGGACAGCTCTGGCCCCGGGGAGCGCAGGCGGGGACACTTCAGCGTTGCCCCTGCCCGGCTGGTTACCTGTCTGGCCCCGGGGAGCGCAGGCGGGGACTGCGGGTTCTGCCCCGAAAGCCTCAGCCAGGCCGGCGGCATTCGGCGCGTGCGCGGGAAACCTCACCCCGCGCGAGGAACCTTAGCCCGCCCGATCCGCTTCCTTGCCTCTCTACAGGGAAACGCCACACGAGCCTCGCGACACCGGTCCTCTTCTTCCGCGTGTCAGTGGCGAACTCTGCGGGGCTCGTTGGTGTTGGGCGGGCCGATCGCGCGCGCCGCGCCTGATCGCTTTGGTCTCATCCGTCGCGGGGCGGCGGGTGGCTTGCGGCCCGGGGCTTGCACAAGCGGTTGAGCCTTTGTTGCAGCTCTTGGGCCCTTGTTGTTCCTCTTGCGCCTTTGTGCAACCTATTGAGGCGTTAACCGGCCCCGTAGCGCTACAAGAGGTGCCATAAAGCCACAAGCGCTACAACAAGGGCCAAACAGGAACCATAAAGGCGCAACCGTTTGCGCAACGACCACCGGCACGGTCCGCTTCCACCTGCCCGGCACGCGCCGGCCAAGAGCCCACGGCACGCTCCCGCCGGCCAGGAGCCCGCAGCCCGCGTCCCTACGTGCTGCCGAGTAGGCGCTCGCGCATGCCGTCCACCACCTGGCCCGTGTACTGGCGCTGCTCCCGCTCCCACTCAACACCGCCACCGCTCCACCAGGACGGCGCCCCAAGACAGCCCCAGGACCGAGCCACCAGCGATCCCAACAGCACAGGCACCACGGAGGCAACGGAGCGGCTACCACGCGCGAAGACCACCCTCACCCCAGCAACACCCTCACCTGTAAGGAGCCGGAAAATCAGTCGTAGGGACCAAGAAACCGCTCTCCATTGAAGTGCAACATGTGAGTTGGCTCATCGGCGAACCAAACCTCAGATTCCCACGCAATCTTATCGGCGTAACGCCGGTACACCGCACGGCTTGGAAAACACGACACAAAAACAAGGCCAGCTGCCGCGTTGACAAAAAGTTCTTCCAGTTCCCGCTTTCGCTTTGCATCGACGGGGCCATGAGATATCACAGCCTCCATCAAAAGAAGCCACCCTCTATCCGGGAGATACACAACTAGATCGGGCATCTTGCCGTGCCGGTCAATGTCAACACCTAGAGCTTTAAGATCATTCTGCGCGAATATAGCCCACTTACTGTCCGCATCCCCAACATATAGCACCACACCTCCCGGGGCATAGCGAGGACAGAACTCTTCCACCATTGACCTAATAAGTTCGTTCTGCCCACCAGGCGATAGAGCAACTAAATCTCCATCCGGAAGCGCGACGGGGATCTTTTCCATCTCTCGCTCGGCGGCATAAAGCGCTATCAGCCCAGGCCGCTCAACAAGATAGTCCCGAAGGCGACTCTGCCAAGCATCGCTACCGTAGCTTGCCAACAGGGTTCTTACTGGCATGGACAGACTGTAGTTCCAATAAGGAGAGTTCACTGGACGCTGCGGATCATCCACATTCTGCACAACAATTCCAGCTTCCACAAACTGATGAAGCGTGAATCGGCGCACAGTTTCTCGAGTATTGGGGGCGTACTCCCTAGCAAATTTATCGCGCATGAAGTCCATGATGGCGCGAGTACCTAAGAGGGGACTTTCTACCTCGGCCCAGGACATGCCGGGCGAGAGATTTGACAGCGCGAGGAGCACCAACGCAGAACGTTCATTGCTGCGTTCTCTATCCATGCCTAGTAGCTCTAGAATATGTCGAGCATCCTCCACAAGGTCGTACGCCTGACCGGACAACTGATTCATGCAACCTTCACCCCACCCTCTAAGTTGCGCTCGCTCCCTTCGACTTCTTCGGGCATGCACCCCATCGCAAGCAGGTCTTCCCTGCCGGGAAAACGCAAACATCTCAAATCTGTAGCATTAACCTGGGTATGCCCAGAAAAAGTTCTAAAGAACTTGTCGATGGTGGCGGAGTTTAGCCACGCACAGATCCCCAGGGCTAGGTCTTTTGTCAACCCAGCACCGCCACAATGAAGAACATTGAGATGATTTTCAAAAGCGATTTCTCCAGGAAAGTCATCCGGAGAGAGAACTGATGCCACAATGCGCCGCTTCTCTTCCTTTGAGCTAAACCTTTTGACCAAGACATACCACCCAGCAGGGAAAAGCATTGCGCGCTCTTTCGCACCAACAGGAACAAACCACTGCGGCTTGCGAATGTCACTGGGCCACGAGACGCCACCGGACTTGAGATTGCCAGGATACAAAAGAGGAACTGCCCCCGACCGCTCAACGGTACTCAGCGCCTGTCTGGATCGATAGTCTACGACTCGCCCAGTCGACACCTGCACACCTAAGTCGCTGAGCACGCACGGCTGTGAGAGAACCGTTGCAACTGCGGCGTTGTCTGAGTTCTCTGCAGCAATCCTGATGAATCGATGGGTGTCACTCGGCATAACTACAGACGTGTAGGGGACGGTCTTAGACTCAATTTCTCCCAGATGGTCCTTACTTGCAGACAACTGCACGTTGGACGCGTCCCCACCCCGCCTCGCTACGAAGACCACGTTTTCTTGCAAAACCCCTGTGTCCGAGAAGACAGATGACCTAGAATCAAAAACGTGAATACGCTCCAGGGCAACATGCTCTAGAAAATGGCGCCGGAATGCCTCAAAGTACGGACCATTGAAAAAGGACCTTGGCGTGATCGCAACAAGCTGTCCACCTTGCTTCAACGCAGCTATGCCGATTACGAGGAATGCCGCATATAGATTGGGAACATCCACGCCGCTTTGCTTCAACGCAAGCCTATGACTACTTTTTGCCGCAAGCTTGCCATATGGCGGGTTTTGTATTACCAAGTCGAACGTACCGTCTATGTCTATTTTTGGAGCGATGCCTGTTGAATCCAAAATGAAGTCTGCCTTGAGTACGGTTGTTTGCACTCTTCCAGCCGAGGCTTGTTCGCAGGCCGCCATCGTGGCACGAAGGTGGGGAATCACGCACGGATCTCGCTCGATGGCGACCACTTCAACGGTTACATCGGGACGCTCAACTAGGACACGGTGCACAAACGCGGCTGTGAGAGCACCAGAGCCCGCGCCTGGGTCTAACAGCCGGAGATGTCCTGTGATAGGTAAGGCGGGGAAGCCAGCGATCAACTGGGCGGCGGAAACCGGGGTGAAGAACTGTCCCAAGGCCCCCTGCGTAGTTGAATCGATGCGTGCGAGGGCCGCTGCCCGCTCACGCTCAGCTACATCTAAGACGTCACTGACGAACATTCATCAATCGTATCTAGCGGCACTAACAACTCAAGTTCAGCTCTCGGACCTCCGGCAGCCCGGCTGCCCGCGCCCGTTCAGGCATTGCCTCGCTACAACCGCGACGCTGTTAGCAGGTTCACGCAGAACACATCCATTGTCACCACCGTCGGGCCGGCGGGGCTTGTCTGCTGTCACTTGCGGGCCCTGCCCCGGTGGGCCCACTTCGCGTCGGGCCGCTCTAGCGCGTCACACAGGGCGTGCCACACCTCCAGCGGCTCCGCCCCCGCCTCCAACGCCTGCGCCGCCGTGGCCCCAAAGCCCGGCAGGTGCACGTCCTGGGCGTAAGAGGGCCCCAGCACGTCCCCGAAAGTCAGCGCCAACGCCGCCCGGAACTCGCTCTGCTTCAAAACCCCGCCCTTTCCCAAAACAAAAGCCTGCGGGCCACGAGACTATCTCGTGGCCCGCAGGCGCGTCGCCCGCTCAAGCTCAGCTGAAACGAGCAACCTCAGGCATGAATGCATCCGGCACGGTGTCAGGAACCTGCACGCCCTCGATCGCGGCGATCCGGTCGCTCACCTCGCGCAGCAGCAGGGACAGCGGCACCCCCAGCGCCACGCAGATCGCGCCGAGCAGCTCGGAGGAAGCCTCCTTCTGCCCGCGCTCCACCTCGCTGAGGTAGCCCAGCGACACGCGCGCGTCCGCAGAAACCTCCCGCAGGGTCCGGCCCTGCTTCAGGCGCAGATCGCGCAGCACGTCGCCGATCTCGCTGCGAAGGATCGGGGTCACGGCCGCCGAAGCTGAAGTCTGATTCACAGGCCTACCGTACCTTGCCGCCGCAGGGGCAGCCATCGGCGTCCGTCCCGTCAGACGGCGCTGAACGTTGCTGGAGCCAGAGGACATCGGAGCACTGTTCGTGTTCATGAGTCCAACCTTACCGACGTTATATGAGTGTTGGCTGAATACCCACAGGCGCGCGCTGCGGCCACCGCCCTCCGCGAGGTCCCGCTGCGACGTCGGCCACCCCGCCCCGACCGGGCGAAAACCGGCCCGTTCACGCAGTGCGGCGCCCGCGCGCAGACCGCACGGCGGCCACCACGTACTGCCCGCCGCTCCACAGGGTCAGCGCCACCGCCACTACGATCAGAGCGCGCGTCAACCACGCCATCCCCACCACCACGCCGGGCGCGGCGAACGTAGACCACGGCACCAGCAGGAAGGTGATGAAACCCAGCTGACAGACCGTCTTGAGCTTGCCCATCCAGGAGGCGGCGATCACCTCCACCCTCGCCAGGAACAGGCGCATCAACGTGATCCCCAGCTCCCGCACGATGATCACCGGGGCCACCCACCACCACAGGCTGCCCTCCCACGTCAGCAGCACCAGGGCGCCGATCACCAGCGCCTTGTCCGCGATCGGGTCCGCCAGCTTGCCGAAGTTGGTGATCCAGTTGTAGCGGCGCGCCAGGTAGCCATCCGCCATGTCGGTGAAAGCGGCCACCACGAACACCGCCACCGCCCACCAGCGCGCCTGCGTCGTGCCCACCAGGAACAGCCACACGAACACCGGCACCATCACCAGCCTGGCCATCGTCATCAGGTTGGCGGGGTTCCACATTGAAACTGGGCGGGAAGTCATGCAGCCACGATAGCGCGCCGCCACACACCGGATTACCACTCCACGGTGGGGCGCGCCACCAAAGCGAGGGGCGAACGCCTACGGTTGCCCTGTACGCCCCCGATAAGGAGGATCAATGACCAGCTCTCGCGGCCGGCTCGCGCAGACCATCGCCATCGGCGTCGTGGCAGGACTAGCGATCGGCACCGGCCTGACCTTCGCCCTGCAGGGAATGCTGGGCGAGGGGCCGCTGCCCCCTAGCGCGGCGCCCAGCACTGCGGCCCCCTCCTCCGCCGCTCAGGGGACGACGACGCCCGCCCCCGCCGCCGCCACCAGTACCGCCCCCTCACCAACCGCGCAGAGCGTGAGCTTCACGATCGGCTACGCCGGGGACGTGCTCACCCACATGCCGGTCTACGACAGCGCCCCAGACGGCGACCTCAGCGGCATCATGGCCCCCTTCGCGGCGTGGACGGCCGGGGTGGACCTGGCGCTGTGCGGGCTGGAGGTGCCGCAGAGCCCGCCCGGCTGGGAGGTGAGCGGCTACCCCATGTTCGGCATGGACCCCGACGTGATCCCGAGCCTGAAGAGCGCCGGGTGGGACGGGTGCGCCACGGCCTCCAACCACTCCCTGGACCGGGGCTGGGAAGGGGTGGTCACCACCCTGGACGCCACGGACGCCGCCGGGCTCGGTGCCGCCGGCACCGGGCGCAGCGAGGCCGAGGCCGCCGCGCCCCAGCTCTACCAGCTGGAGCGCGGCGGGCGCACCGTCACGGTCGCCCAGTTCTCCTCCACCTACGGCACCAACGGCATCCCCCTGCCGGAGCAGGCGCCGTGGTCCGTGGTGCTCAACGACACGGCCACCATGGCGGAGCGGGCCCGCGCGGCCCGCGCCGCCGGCGCCGACGTGGTGGTGCTGCAGATCCAGTGGGGCGCCGAGTACGTCAGCGAACCCACCCCGGAGCAGCGCGCGGAGGCCCAGGCCTTGGCCGAGACCGGGCAGTTCGACGCGATCTTCGGCAACCACGTGCACGTGCCCCAACCCATCGAGAAGGTGGGTAACACCTGGATCTCCTACGGCAGCGGCAACTACATCTCCAACCAGACCCCGGAGTGCTGCGCGCCGCTCTCCCCCGTCGGGCTCTTCCCGGTGCTGGAGGTGACGCTGCCCGCCGGCGGCGGCCCGGCCCAGACCAACATGACCTGGACGGCGCACACCACCGACACCGACGGCGGTCACCGCGTGCACCCGCTGCCGCAGCTGGCCGCCGGGGAACGCCCGGAGGGCCTGACCCTCTCCGAGGGGCAGATTCAGGCCCGCTGGGAGGGGCTGCTGGAGGTCATGGGCGGTGACGCGCTGCTGCGCACCGAGCCCTACACCCCCACTGGGCCGGCCCCAACGCCGCTGCCGCGCCCGCGCTGAGCGAGCGTGGGCGGCGGGGGCTACTCCCGCCCGGTCAGGCCCCAGGCGTCCTCGCTCTCCTCGCCCTCGTCCTCCTCGGCGTACGCCCAGGCGTCCTCGAAGCTCGGGGCGGGCACGCTCTGCCCGCGCAGGCGGGCCAGGGTGGGCTGCAGGTCGTCCACCGGTACCAGCACGGCGCGGGCCTTAGCACCCTCGGAGGGGCCCACCACGCCGCGCGACTCCAGCAGGTCCATGAGGCGACCGGCCTTGGCAAATCCCACCCGCAGCTTGCGCTGCAGCATGGAGGTGGAGCCGAACTGGGAGGAGATGATGAGCTCGGCGGCCTGCAGCATCAGGTCCAGGTCGTCGCCCACCTCCTCCTCGATCTTTTTCTGCGCGGCGGGCGCGATCACGTTCTCCACGTACTTGGGGCGCAGCTGCTGCTTGACGTGCTCCACCACGGAGGCGATCTCGTCCTCCCCCACCCAGGCGCCCTGCACGCGCATCGGCTTGGAGGCGTTGGCGGGCTGGAACAGGGCGTCGCCCTGACCGATCAGCTTCTCCGCGCCCGGGGAGTCCAGGATGACGCGGGAGTCGGCCAGCGAGGTGGTGGCGAAGGCCAGGCGGGCGGGCACGTTGGCCTTGATCAGGCCGGTGATGACGTCCACGGAGGGGCGCTGGGTGGCCAGCACCAGGTGGATGCCGGCGGCGCGCGCCAGCTGGGTGATGCGCTGGATGGAGGCCTCCACGTCGCGCGGCGCCACCATCATCAGGTCGGCCATCTCGTCGACCACCACCAGGATGTAGGGGTAGGGCGTCAGCACGCGCTCGCTGCCCGGCGGGGCGGTCAGGGAGCCGGAGCGGATCGCCTCGTTGAGCTGGTCGACGTGCCTGAAGCCGAACACCTGCAGGTCCTGGTAGCGCGAGTCCATCTCCTTGACCACCCACTCCAGGGCCTCGGCGGCCTTCTTGGCGTCGGTGATGATCGGGGTGATCAGGTGCGGGATGCCCTCGTACGCGGTCAGCTCCACGCGCTTGGGGTCCACCAGGATCAGGCGCACCTCCTCCGGGGTGGAGCGCATCAGCACCGAGATGATCATGGAGTTGACGAAGCTGGACTTACCGGAGCCGGTGGAGCCGGCCACGAGCAGGTGGGGCATCTTGGCCATGTTGGCCACCACGAAGCCGCCCTCGACGTCCTTGCCGACGCCCACCAGCAGCGGGTGGTCGTTGCCGAGCGCGATGGAGGAGCGCAGCACGTCGCCCAGCGCCACGGTCTCGCGGTCGGTGTTGGGGATCTCCACACCGATGGCGGACTTGCCCGGGATCGGGGACAGGATGCGCACGTCCGGGGAGGCCACGGCGTAGGCGATGTTCTTGGACAGGGCGGTGATTCGTTCCACCTTCACGCCCGGGCCCACCTGGAGCTCGTAGCGCGTCACGGTCGGGCCGCGGGAGAAGCCGGTTACCTGCGCGTCTACGTTGAACTGCTCCAGCACCTGGGTGAGGGCGTCCACCACCTGATCGTTGGTGGCGGTGCGCTCCTGGTGCGGGGTGCCGCGCTTGAGCAGGTCGTCGGCCGGCAGGCTGTAGGTGACCCCCGGGTTTTCCGCGAGCTCCACCTCGCCGCCGGGCAGGGAGGCCAGGGGCAGCTGCTCCTGCTTCTCCTGCCGCCCCACCAGGCTGATCGGCTCCGTGGGCAGCTGGTCGTTCTCCCGGGGGCTCTGGCGGGTGGGGCGTCCCTTCGCGGCCGCCCGCGCCGAGGCGAGCTGCTGGGTGGGCAGGCCGGCGCCCATTACCTCGGTGGGGCCGACGTCCTGGCCGGCCGTGCCGTCTTCCCAGTCGCCCTCAGGGCCGGCCTGCTCGACCTCGGGGGCCGGGCCCTTCGGCTTACCTCCCCGCTTCATCTTGTCAAAGAACGACTCGCGGGCCTCCTCCGTCACGACTGCGGTGTCATAGGGCACGGTGTTGGGCGGCAGGGCGGCCGGGTCTGCAGCGTCGTCCACCTGGCCACGACCGGTCACGGCGGCGTAGGCGGCGCGCAGGCGGGCGGGGATCTGGGCCACCGGGGTGGAGGTGGCCAGCAGCAGGCCGTAGACGGTCAGCAGGATCAGCACCGGCACGGCCGCCCAGTTCGAGAGCAGCAGGCCCAGGGCGTGACCGAACACGAAGCCCAGCAGGCCCCCGGCCGCCTCCCAACCGGCCAGGGTGGTGGGCGAGCCCACGGCGATGTGCGTGATGCCGGTGACCCCGGCGGCCATCCCGATCCCGCCCAGGGTGGGGGCCAGCAGGGAAGTCGCCGACGGGCGCAGCATCATGCGCAGCGCCCCAAAGCCCAGCAGCAGCGGCAGCAGCACCGCGTACAGGCCAACCGCGCCGGCGGCCACGTGGTGCAGGGCCACCCCGAGGATGCCGGAGAGCTGGAACCACTCGCGCAGGCCGATCACGATGGCCAGGGCCAGCAGGATGAAGGCGATGCCGTCGCGGCGCAGCGCGGGGTCGGCCGCCTCGCCGCGCCCGATGGCGCGCACTACTGAACCGAAGGCGCCGGTGAATCCGCCCCACATGCGCACCAGCAGGTTGCGGCGGGGCGGCGGGACCGGGTCGGCTGACTTCTTCTGGGAGGTGACCTTGTTGGGCTTTCGCACAGCACTCATAGTGGACCCAACCTATCCTGCACGGCCCGCCGGGACCGGGAGGCCGGGCCGCGTGGGGGCAAGCCCGCGCGGCCCGCTCAGCAGGCGCGTTCCCGCAGCATCTCCTTGTAGGCCACCATCGTGTGGTCGATCTCATCGCGGGTGGGGCACGTGGCCGGCCCCTGGCGCTGGCAGGTGATCGCCGCAGCCACGTTGGCCCGCTCGGCGGCGCTAAGCACGTCCATCCCGTCCATCAGGGAGGCCACCAGCACGCCGGTGTGCGCGTCCCCCGCACCCGTGGTGTCCACGGCGTGCGCGATCGGGTAGGCCGGCACCGTGGTGACGTCCACGCAGCCGTTTTGCAGCACCTCGCAGCCGAACTCGCCGGTGCGGCGCACCAGCAGGCGACCGGGCCGGATCAGGGTGCTCAGCTCGCTCCAGTCGGACATGCCAAAGCGCTCCTGCAGCAGCACGGCCTCGCGCCGGTTCATGGTCAGCACGTCCACGCGGCACAGCACCTGGCGCAGCAGCTCCGGGTCGATCTCGTCCACGATCGGGCCGGTGTCTATCACCAGCACCACGCCCTCGGGCAGGGTCTCCAGCCAGGGGGCCAGCACGGGGGCGGAGGAGGCGTAGGCCAGGTCGTAGCCGGAGACGTACAGGTAGTCGCCCGCAAAGAGCCGCAGCGCGTCCAGGTCCTCCCGCTGGGGCTCGGCCTCCACCCCCAGGGTGGTGATGAAGGTGCGCTCGCCGGTGGACTCCACCAGCGCGATGCACTGGCCCGTGTCCCCCACCATGTCGTCAAAGAGGGTGCTGATGCCCTCCTGCGCCAGGGCCACGCGCACCTGCGCGGAGTTGGGGCCTGTGCCCAGCGGGGAGGCCAGCGAGACGGACACGCCCTGCCGGGCGGCGGCGGAGACGACGTTGAAGCCGCCTCCCACCACCGTGCCGGGCGAGGTGGCCAGCACGTCGGCGCCGCGTTCGGGCAGGTGGTCCACCCACATCGGCAGGTCGATGACCACGGACCCGGTAGAGATGAAGCGCGGGGAAAATAACGCGCGCGGCAGGGGAGCCTGGCCTATGTCAGAAGGCTGGGCTTGCACCGGCATTTCTTCTCCTCAAAAGCAGTTATGCGCGGGAACGCACGCCAGAAGTATCGCAAGGCAACATTGGCTTGACCAATACCTCTTGGGCACTGTGACCGGTACCGCGAGGTTCGATCAGCAGCGACTCTCATTTTCTATCACATTGATGAGCGAAAACTGCGGCGGATGATCAAGCCTCCACCACGAATGGCACGATCATTGGGCGGCGGCGCAGCTCCCTGCTGACAAAGCGTCCCAAAACCCGCCGCAGTGCCTGCTGGGCGTGGTACACCTCTGCGCCGCGCGAGGAGACCGCCTCGCGCAGGGCACGGTCCAGCTCCGGCAGGATCGGGTCGAAGGCGGAGTCGTCCTCCGCCATGCCGCGGGCCTGGATGTGGGGGCCGGAGAGCACGGTGCCGCTAGAGAAGTCCACGGCCGCAAACACTGACACGAAGCCCTCCTGGGACAAGATGCGCCGGTCCATCAGCTCCGCTTCGCTGATCTCGCCCACGCTCGAGCCGTCCACGTAGACGTGCCCGCACGGCACCTGGCCGGCGATGCGCGCCTTGCCGCCGGAGACGTCCACCACCACACCGTCCTCGGCCAGCATCACGTTGGCGGCGGGGATGCCGGTCTTGACCGCGAGCGCGCCGTTGGCCACCAGGTGGCGGATCTCGCCGTGGATGGGCATGACGTTCTTGGGCTGGACGATGTTGTAGCAGTAGAGCAGTTCGCCGGAGCTGGCGTGCCCGGAGACGTGGACGCGTGCGTTGGCCTGGTGGACCACCTTGGCGCCCAGGCGGGTCAGCCCGTTGATGACCCGGTAGACGGAGTTCTCGTTACCGGGAATAAGGGAGGAGGCGAAGATGACGGTGTCCCCCGGCCCCACCTCAACGGTGGAGTGGGTGCCGTGGGCGATGCGGGACAGGGCAGCCATGGGCTCGCCCTGGCTGCCGGTGGCCATGTAGACGCGCCGCTGCGGCGGCAGAGCGTTGACGGTCTTGAGGTCGCTGATCACGCCGTCGGGGACGGTGAGGAACCCACGCTCGGCGGCGATGTTCATGTTGCGCTCCATGGAGCGGCCGATCAGGGCCACGTGGCGGCCGTGCTTGTGGGCGGCGTCCAGCACCTGCTGCACGCGGTGGACGTGGGAGGCGAAGGAGGCCACCACGATCTGGCCGGTGGCGGCCGCGAACACGGAGTCCAGCACCGGGCCGATCTCCCGCTCCGGGGTGGTGAATCCGGGCACCTCGGCGTTGGTGGAGTCCACCAGGAACACGTCCACGCCCTCCTCGCCCAGGCGGGCGAAGGCACGCAGGTCGGTGATGCGCCCGTCCAGGGGCAGCTGGTCCATCTTGAAGTCGCCGGTGATGAGGGCACTGGCGGCGCTGGTGCGCACCATGACGGCCAGGGCGTCCGGGATGGAGTGGTTGACGGCCACGAACTCCAGGTCGAAGGGGCCTAGCTTGACGCGCTCGCCCTCCTCCACCACGCGCTTGGGCGGGGACACCCTGTGCTCGTCCAACTTCGGGGTGACGAAGGCCAGGGTGAGCTCGCTGCCCAGCAGCTCGATGTCCTCGCGCAACCTCAGCAGGTATGGCACAGCGCCGATGTGGTCCTCGTGGCCGTGGGTGAGCACCACGCCGACCACGTCATCCATGCGGTCCTCGATGTAGCTGAAGTCCGGCAGGATCAAGTCAACGCCGGGCTGGGCCTCCTCTGGGAAGAGCACGCCGCAGTCAACCACCAGCAGCTTGCCGTCCACCTCCAGCACGGTCATGTTGCGGCCCACCTCGCCGAGTCCTCCAAGCGCGACTATGCGCATGGTGTTGGCTGGCAGGGGTCCCGGGGCACGCAAAGAGGTAGTCACGCCTCCAATTGTCCCACCTATTGCCCGGCGGACACTAATCATGTCCGGCCGGTTGCCACCCGGCGAGCCGTCGCGGCGACCGCATGGACGACGTCGGCCTCCCGCCCCTCCCAGCGCACGCGGCCGGTACTAGCGGCGCCGCTGACCGGCGACGTCGGCCACCCACCCCAAGCCGAGCTGCGGCCGGAGCGCGCGGCGGCCTAGAGCATGGAGTGGGCGCGTAGGACGTCGGCCAGGTGGGCGACGTCGGCCTCCGGCGCCTCCACCAGGGGCAGACGCAGGGTGGGGGTGGGCAAAATGCCCTGCAGGTGAAGGGCGTGTTTGGCCATGACCGCGCCCTGGCCGGTGCCCATGATCGCGGCGACCACATCACGTAGGTCGCGGGCTACCGCCCTCGCGCCGGCCAGGTCGCCACAGTCCACCAGGGAAACAAGCTGCTTGTACTGGGCGGCGGCCACGTGCCCCACCACGGAGACCACGCCGGCGGCGCCGTGGGCCAGCCAGGCGAAGTTGAGGCCGTCGTCGCCGGAGTAGAACTCCAGGCCAGTGCGGGCGATCGCATCGAATCCGTGGGCCACGTTGCCGGTGGCGTCCTTTACCGCCAAGACGGGCTCCAGGGCGGCCAGGCGGTCCAGGGTCGCATCCTCCAGGCGCACGCCGGTACGGCCGGGGATGTCGTAGAGCATGGCGGGCAGCTCGGCGGCCTCGATGACGGCGCGCATGTGCCGGTAGACGCCCTCCTGGCTGGGGCGGTTGTAGTAGGGCGGCAGCACCAGCACGCCGTGGGCGCCGCTGCGCTTGGCCCCTTTTGCGATGCGCACCGCGTGGGCCGTGTCGTTGGAGCCGGCGCCGGCGGTGATGAAGGCTTCGCTTCCAACCTCTTCCACCACCGCAGCCACCAGTTCGTCTTTCTCCGGCTGGTGGGTGGTGGGCGATTCGCCCGTGGTGCCGTTCAGGACGATGCCATCGCAGCCCTGGTCCACTAGGTGGCGAGCTAGGCGGCGAGCGGTGGGGATGTCCACCGAGCCGTCGGCGTGGAACGGCGTAACCATGGCGACGATGACGGAACCGAAAACGCGCTTTAGCTCACTCATAGTTGCACCCTAATGCGAGCGAGCTCACCTGCCCACATTCCGATTCCTTTGTTTCAAAAGGCGGACGGACGGGGGTGTGGGGCTGGGTGAGGGCCCGCGCGTTTTCGCCCCGCCGCGCGCTCACCGTCCGGCCGGTCACCATTTGGGCGACCACAGTTCGCGCACCGTCCTCGCCCCGGCCCGCGCTGTGCCCACCGGCCCAGGCATTTAGGGTGGGTGCCATGCAAACCGCCTCGCGCTACGTGCGCCCCGCCCTCGCCTCAGATCTGCCCGCGCTGGCCCGCCTTCACGCCGCCTACGTGGACTGGCTGGGACGCGCGGCCAGCGATACCGCAGCGCCTTGGGTTTTGGCCGACGACGCCCCTGCCGCCTCCCCCACTTCCCCGGCCGCTGCGAGCGCCGCCGTGGAGGCCAGCCTGGCGGGCCTGAGCGCGGCGCGCGCGGCGAGCGCGCGCGGCGCCCACCTGTTGGCGGCCGTGGAGGACGAGGCCCCGGTGGGGTTCGTGTTGAGCGTGCCAGTACAGTCGCCGGAGGCGGAGCAGGTGACGCCGCAGGGGCTGGAGCTGGCCGCCTCGGCCAGCGCGGAGCTGGCCTACCTGGTGGTGGCGCCCGGGGCCGGGGAAGGCCACGGCGAACGTTTACTGGCTGCGTTGGCGGATGTGTGCCGCGATGAGTCGCACACGGCCCTGCGCGCTTGGGTGCCCACGGTGGACCAGCGGCTCACCGAGCTGCTCACCGACTCCGGCTTTGCACCGGCCGGGGTGGAGGTGCAGTTGGACGCCGGCGCAGGCGCCCCCATCAAGGCCCGCCTCTACGCCACCACCCTCTAGGGCCGCGCGCGTCCCGGCGGCTTCCCTTCCGCCGAAACCTGTCCAACCCCGCCGGGCCTTGTCCAAACGCGCCGGGCCTTGTCCAACCCCCGCGAGACTTGTCCTTAGCGGGCCTTCTAAGGACAAGTTTCGGCGCCTATTGACAAGTTTCGGCGCGCGCTGCTTGGGCCCCATCCCGCGCCGCCGCCCCAGCCACGGCGGTCGTGAGGCTTCCGGCGGCAAGCAGCGGGTAGGCCACCTCCCAGCCGCCCAGGACGCGCGCCAGCTTGCCGCCGTCCACGATCAGTCCGTGGAAGCGCGCCAGCTCCGCTGCGGTGAAACCGGCCTCGGCCACCAGCGGGTCCAGGGCGCGCTTGGCCGCGCCGTAGCTGGGGTAGTGCCCGAATCCTGCGGCGGCCAGCAGGCGGCGGGCGTAGAGGTCGTAGATGAACACGGGCCGGTCGTAGACGTAGACCAGCAGGTCATCGGCCGTCTCCTCCCCGATCCCCCGCACCGCAAGCAGCTCGCGGCGCAGCAGCCCGGCCTCCAGGCGCTGGGCTTCCGGGTCGCGCTCCTGGAACCAGCACGCCAGCGCCTTCAGATAGCCGGTCTTGGCCTTCCAGAATCCGGCCGGGCGGATCAGGGCGGCCAGGTGGGCGTCGTCGGCCAACAAGAGGCGCTGCGGCGTCAGTAATCCCGCCGCGTCCAGGTTCGCGATCGCGGCGGACGCGTTGGCCCAGTTCGTGTTCTGGGTGAGCACGGCCCCGGCGGCGATCTCGAAGCGCGTGCGGCCGGGCCACCAGTGCCCGCTCGGCACCTGGGCGGAAAGCAGCTCGAACAGCGCCCGCATGGCCGGCGCGGGCCCTACTTCCAGAAGTCCACCCCGCGCAGCTCCACCGGGTGTTGCTCGGAGGTGACCTGAACCGACGTGATGGTCTGGCCCGCCACTGCCTCCGGCAGCTCCACACGCACGGTGCCCAGCAGGTAGACGCCGTTGTCCAGATCGGAGGCACGGTTGACCACCGCCTGGTCCGTGGCCTCCACGCCGAACTCGAACTCGCTGCCGTCCTTGAGACCCAGACGCACCCTCAGCGCGGTGCCAGGCCCGTCGTAGGTGCCAGAGGGCGCAACGTGCAACGCCACGCCCTTGGCTCCCGCCACCTCCAGCTCGGCCTTGGCGTCGGTCAGGTAGTTCACCGGGGTGACGATCTGCACCACGCCGTTCTCCGGTGCCGGGCAGGCGTTGTCTACCGCGACCGGGCTCATCGGGTCCGGGTTCACGCACTCGACGGCACTCTGCCCGGAGACCGCCTTGAAGTCGCCCGGCTGCAGGCTCACCAGCGCGCCGGGCGTGTGGGCCAGCCAGCGCGCCTGCAGGCCGGCAACGGTGGCGGGCAGCTTGTGGGCGGCGCTGACCGGCAGCGTCGTCTCCGCGCCACGCACGGTGGCACCCAACCAGTCGGTGGCAACCTCGGTCATGACGCGCTCGTGCTCGGCGGCGTCGGGGCAGTCGCGCTCGTCGCAGCCGATGCGATCATCGGTGCCGGCCGTAGAGGCGGTGCGGTTTACCCACATGTGCCCCAGGCCGGGCACGGCCACCACGGCGGCCGGCTGGGTGCGGGCCTTGTCCAGGTAGTGCCCCACCCACAGGTTGGCCGACGTGCCCACGTCCGCGTCCGCCTCCCCCACCAGGGCCAGGTAGGCGACGTCGGCCGGAGCGGGCGTGATGCTGGCCAGGTCAAAGGTGTCGTAGGCCGGGCCGTAGGCGAAAGCGCCCTTGACGTTGCCCTCCCCGAACAGCTCGATGGCCGGCTCGATCAGCGTGCCCGAGCGCGAGTGCAGCACCAGCCCCACCCGGGTCAGGTCCACCGGTGCGGCCAGCTCGGTGCCTAGCGTCTCCTTGGCGGCGTCCTCATTCAGGGCGCCCACCAGCTGCCCGACCGCGTCCTTCCACATCTGGTTCTGGTCGTAGGGATCGGTGACGTCCGCGCCCACGAACACCCCGCCCAGGTCCGGGATCACCACGGCGTAGCCCTGTGCGGCCAGCGCCTCACCCAGGTAGACCATGCCGCGGTCGTAGCGGTTTTCCTGCGCCCCGTCCGCGCACGGATAGGCGAAGGTGGCGTCGGTGCAGTTGGGGGCACGCAAGTGGCTGACTACTACCAGCGGCGTGGGAGCGTCTGCCTGCTTGGGAAGGACCACCTGGCCGCGCAGCGGAGCGCTGAAATCCCCGACGGTGACGTTGCCCAGGTCCACCTCCACCACCGTCGACTTGCCGTCGGCGCTGTCGCTCGCCTTAGGGGCGGCCACCTCGCGGTCTGCCGGGGCGTGGGGGCCGTCCTGCTCCATCGGCATCTCTATTTCGCCCGCCGTCTCCGAGGGCGCCGCCTCACCGCCCGCGCCCGTGTTCGAGCATGCGCCCAACCCAAACAGAGCCGTCGCGGCCGTCAGGGCCAGGCCCGCGCGTACCCACGTCTTCTTCGCCAAGGTGTTCACTTCCGTTTCTAGCCGTTGCGCGGCCACGTTGTGCGCCGCCGGGAACAGCCTACGGTGCGAACCTGGGGCGCACCTTAAACCGCAGCCCGAGTGGCCGGTGCGCGCCGCCTGCGCCCGCTGCGGTCGCTTTGCTGGCCGACGGCCGGGCCGCAGCGATCGGTGGCCGGGGTTGTCCACCGCTGTGTCCCGAACTGGTTGTGGGTTGGGGATGGTGTGGTTAGGGTTCTTATCGCTAGTGAGCGTGGGTGCTCTAGTAGAGAGGGAAGGTTGGTTGTTATGGCTAACGCCTATGGTTACACGCCCGAAGAGATGCGTCGTATTGGTAGCCAGTTGGTCTCCATCAAGGCAGAGATCGACGGCAAGGTCCAAGAAGCCCTGGCCGCCGTCAACGGCCTGATCGGTTCTGGTTTCACCACCCAGGCCGCTTCTGGCGCCTACTCCGAACAATTCCAGCAGCTCTCTACCGGGTTGAAGCAGGTCAACGAGAGCATGGAGCCCCTGGGTAACTTCCTGACCCAGTACGCCAACGCGGTTGTGGACATGGACACCCAGATGAGTGCTTCCCTGCGCGGCTAATTCACTGTTTGGCTCTGCCAGCCTCGGGGGCACGCGCGTTATTCGTGTCCCCGGGGCTGGCCTAGTTCAAAGCGAAGGGAGGGTGGTTTTGCAGTCCATCAGGGTTGATGTTGGCGCGCTAGGCACGATTGGGGCCTCGGCTAAGACGATCGCTTTGGAGTTTGAGGGTGCCAACACGAACTCCAACACCATTGCCGGTGCTGTGGGGCATGGGGGTTTGAGTCAGACCGTGCGCGGTTTTGCCCATGACTGGGACGACAAACGCCAAAAGTTCATCGACGCCCTCAAAGCCTTCTCCGACGCCTCCCTGGCCGTGGCTGACGCCTGGATCAAGTTCGACCAAGACGGCGCCGACACCCTCAACGGCCAAGGCTCTGCCGGCGCCGCTGGTGGCGCCACCGGGGGCGGGGCCAGCACCCACCCGACAGCCACAATCGCCTAAACACCACCCCCACCCCGCCCCGGGCCCCTCACCGACCCGGTCCGTATCGACCAAGGCGGGCACGGTGGCGCAGGCATCCAGGCCGCGTGACTGGATAGGCGTAGTGGCTGACCACGCGGCGCGAGCGACCATGCTCCAGGAGCAGCCAGGTGTGGCAGGCGACCATGTGGCGTGACCGGACAGGCACCGCCAGCGGCCAGGCACCACGAGCGGCCAGGCGCCGTGGCCTGGGTTGGTGGCCTGGGTGCTCTCGGTGGGCGTGGCTGGGGGCTGCAGTGCGCAAACGACTGAGGGGTTAGTGAACCTGTCGAGGGCTTACTGCAGCTCTCGAGGGGTTAGTGAACCTTTCGAGGGGTTACCGCTTCGGGTAACCCCTCAATTAATGCACTA
>NZ_JBZXJM010000028.1:0-37533 GCF_058725725.1 Buchananella sp. 103232
TCCGGTTATTCGTCGGGCGCGGCGGCGCGCAAGGCGAACCGGGGCGGAGCGCGCCCCAACTCTTGGTGGATTCCACAACTCGTGGACGCCCCTAGCGTCCTCGCCGCGTAGCGATTCAGGCTAGGCGCTTGTTTCTACCTCACTAACACAGGACGCCTACCATGACCCCGCCCGAATCTGCAAGCCTCCCCGCTACGCTCTCTCCTCTCAAGGCGCTCGAGGACCACCTGGCCTGGCGCCGCGCGCATGGCCATGCCCCCACCACGCTGAGGACATACAGCAACTATTTGCGGCGCTACCTCTCCGCCATCGACTGCCTGACCCACGCTGACGAGGCCAGTGTGATCCGATTCCTGGGCACGCCCTCGTGGGGAGCCGAAGCGCGCCGTAGTGCCCACACCGCCCTGCATGGCTTCTTCCAGTGGGCTCTGCGCAGCGAGCTGATCGCCATCGACCCCATGCGGAACCTGCGCAGTCGCTCCGCACCGGCTGGCGTGCCCCGCCCGGCTGCAGACGCGATCGTGCTTGACGCCATTCGCCGCGCGCCGCGCCTCGTGGCCCCCATGCTGCTGCTCGCGCGCTTCGCGGGCCTGCGTGTCTGCGAGATTGCGCGCGTCCACTCGCGGGATTACGACCGCCTCAACCGGCGGCTGTACGTGCGCGGTAAGGGCGCCCGCGAGCGCGTTGTGCCCATCAGTCACCCTGCGCTGCATGCGTGGCTGTGTCGACTGGCGGGCTGGGCGTTCCCTTCGCCGGTCAGGGCGGGGCCGCGCACAGCCGGCAACGTTTGCAAGCTGGTCAGCGATGCGCTGCCGGAGGGAGTGACCGCCCACCAGCTCCGGCACGCTTATGCCACGGCTGCACTGCACGGCACTGGCAATCTCCTGGCCGTGTGCAAGCTCTTGGGGCATTCGCGCCCGGAGACGACCCAGCGCTACACGCTTGTGGATGAGGGCATGCTGATTGCGGCGGCGCGGGCCGCCACCAGTAGCGCGGCGTGGCCGATGGCCGCATGACCCTCCGAATGTGGCGCACGCCACACGTTACCCGCCTTGCGCTACTTCGCCGGGCGAAGTATTATTTAGACATCAGCCCGGAGGGAAAGAGAAAACCGGGCACACATCGAAAGGACAAGAACCATGGACACCACCTACAGCACTCGCAACGAGGCCATCGAGCGCGAGATCGTGAACCCGATCGAGGCCGGCGAGGTCACCGACGCGTGGGCCGAGTTCGACATCGAGGCCATCGCAGACGAGGTCCTGGGCGACTACAGCGAGGGCTTCGCCTGCAAGGTTGAGGCCGAGGAGTTCTGGGCCAGCGTCCAGCGCCACGCCAAGTAGTGGTTAGGCCCCCGCCTTTGGGGCGGGGGCCTAACCACATCAGCCACCCCACCAACCCCACCTGAAGGAGCTAGTCACATGGACGCAACGGCCAAGGCACCATCCCTGGAAGACGCAATCCAGCTCCAGTCCACCATCGACCAGCTGGACACCACACGCGCAACCCTGGTTACACAGCGTGACGCCACCCTGCGCGACCTTATGAAGGCAGGTGTCAGCGGATACCGCATCTCACAAGAACTTGGCCTAGCCCAGTCAACAATTAGCAAGATTCGCGCCGCTGAATAAGGCGCGGGGCGCCAGGAGGGAAACCCAGCGCCCCGCTCTTCTCACACCGAGAAAGACCCTCCGCTAACGCGGAGTCAACGCCCACCGAAGCGGACACAGTACACCGTACGCCACCGCCACGTCACGTGCAATGTGTCGCACGCCATACGTTACCCAGCTTGCAATGCTTCGCCGGGCGAAGTGTTATTTGGGCATCAGCCCGGAGGGAAAGAGAAAAACCGGGCACACACCGAAAAGGCAGGAACCATGGCAATGCACACGCTCACTGACAAGCTCTCCGACGACAACGCCACCTTCACGTTCGACTGGGACAGCCAGCGCGACGCGGCCGCCCAGTGGATCAAGACACGCCGAAGCGACGCATGGCTCCGCGAGGGTAGCAACCACGGCGAGGACTTCGACGCCACCCGGGAATGGCGCGACAGCCTCGTGGACTAGATGCGCAGCGGCCAAATCGAGCACAGCGACCTGGCGCTCTGGGAGTTCTCGCTCTGCTCCGCGTAACACCCCACGGACTCAGAAGGCCCGGCAGGCTTCGGCCTGTAGCCCAGAGGGCACACGAAAAGGGCCCCGGTCACCCCGCAAAGGGGGTGGCCGGGGCCAGATTCGACTCTCGGCTAGGCGCCGAGAGCGTCGATGCGGGCATGGATGCGGGCGTGGGCCTCATGCGCGGCCTCCTGGCGGGCCGCGAGGTCGCCTCGCAGCTGCTGCAAGTCCCCCCGCGCCTGCTGCAAGTCCCCCCGCAGCTGCTGCAGATCCTCCCGCGCCTGCTGCAAGTCCCCCACCACGTGCCCCAGACTCGTCTGCACCACCGCCAGCGCGGCGGCATTTTCTGCGAGTGCGTTCACGGTGGCGGCGTGCTTGCCGTCGACGTCGTCGCGGAAATTGACGGAATGAGAATTTTGGACCTGGGCGCGGGACGCGGCGGCGTCAGCTGCCGCTGCGCTGGCCTCGGCCTTGGCGACCTCCACCTTCGAGTCCAGACGCCCGGTGCGGCGCATCAGGATGCCGAGCATGGTGGTGATCGCGCCGAGCACGCCCACCAGGAGCGTGCCCACGGCGGTCAGCCAGGCCGGGTCACGCCACGCCGGATCCTCGGCCGCGAGCGCGATGACGTCGGCGATGGTGTGGATCATCGGGTGCGGCGCTCCCGACGGGCACGACGACCAGACCCGGCCTCAGGCGCGGCGGATGTGGGCGGGTCGAGGCGGTGGCGGGGCTCGCCACCGGGGGTGACACGACCGATCCAGTCGATGAGCCCGACCCGCTTGAGCAGGGCGAAAGCAGTGGTGGCGGCGCCGATGAAGCCGGTGGCCGCAGCGGCGACGGTGGCCCAGTGAGCCGGGTAGGCGGTGGCGATCCACACGACGGTGGTAGCGGCAGCGCCGGCGCCGATGAGGATGGCCAGGCGGACGCGGGCGGTCCAGCGGGGCTGATCGAAGCTGGCCTGCAGCAGCGGCCAGATCACGCCGGCGATCATGGTCAGCGCCACCGGGTCAAAAGTGACTCCAAGGATTTCCATCGATTTTGTCCTGTCTGTAGTGGGGATGTGGGGCGGGGCCGGGGCGGCCCCGCCCCACGGTGGTTAGGGCTGCTCGGCGCGGTCCAGGGCCTGGCGGGCGGCAGCGTCGGTAGCCCGGCCGTAGATGCCGTCCACCTCCAGGTGGTAGCCGAGCTCGTTGAGGGCACGCTGCAGACTCACGACGGTGGCGTCGTGCGCGACAGCAGAGGCGCTCCCCCAGACGCCATCAGCGTCGGTGCCGACCACGCGCTGGGTGAATGCCACGCCGTACGGGTGGCGGCCACCACCCCACGCGGACGCGGCACGCACCGCGTCCAAGCGCTTGCGCGTGTCCGGGCCCGCCACACTGTCAGCCTCAGCACGCAGGGCACTCTGGATGCCCCGAATGTCCAGGAACGTCGGGCGCGGCGGCACCGGAGCCGGGGCGGGGGCGGGCTTGAGGGCCGGGCGCTTGGCGGCCACGCGGGCCTGGAGCGCGCCGCGCGTGGCCGGGCCCGGGATGCCGTCCACCAGCAGGCCCTCGGAGCGCTGGAAGCGCTCGACGGCCCGGAAGGTCTGCTCACCCAGCACACCGTCGATGCCAGCGGCGCCGATGTCGTAGCCCAGGGCCACCAGCATCTCCTGCACCCCACGCACATAGGTCACGTCGTAACCATTCGAGTTCCACTGGTCCCCCGTGGAGTAGTCCGGCTGGGCCGGGGTGGCCTGCTCACCCGCCCCCGTGTAGCGCAGCACCACGGTGTAGAAGCGGCGGATGGGGCCGACGCGGGTCTCCCAGCCCGTCTGGTCACCCGCCTGCCCACCCACGATCCGGCCCCGCTCATCGATGGAGGCCTCCGCCATCTGCGTGGAGCTCGTGGCGATCGCCACGTGACGAGCCGGGTGCAGCAGAATGTCACCGCGCTGCGGCGTCGTCCACGCCGGCATCAACGTCCACCCGCGCGGCGTGAGCGCGCTGATCATGTTGCCGGTGTAGGTCGCGGCGCCGATGTCGAAATCGGCGTACTCCAGGGCGTGCAGGACCAGGGAAGAGCAGTCACACTCACCCCCCGGCCTGATGTCCTGCCGGTTGGACTGGTCGTAGCCAAGGTTGCCGTGCTCACACAGCCACACAATCCGCTCGACCGCCTGCTCAAGATTTGCCATCTCTGTCTCCTGTCTGGATATGCGAAAGCCCCCACCGGGACCGGTGAGGGCTAGGGATCTGTGCACCACCCGCGCACACGCGGGCAGAATTACTTACTCAAGGGCAAACCACTCCAAGGTGTAACCACCAGCAGGAACCGGGCCGCCGGACTTGTTGTCCACAGAGACCTGGAATTCGTCCGCGGTGACCGAGTGCACGGCAGTGGTCAGACGCGCAGAAAGGCCCGTTTGAACGAAAATGCGCGGCACCGCAATGAATCTCTGCGGAAACCTCACCCGATACTGCGCATTACCCCCGTTGGGGATCGGCTTGGTGCCCGGCTCGGTGCCTGAAAGCATTTGACGAGCAGAAGAAATACGCAGCGTCGCGCCGTCATAAGTGACAAAACGCCCGCCCACGAACCCCACCGCAGGGGTCGCTTGACTAGGCTGCGCTATCAACCCGGCGGCGGCAGCATCGGCGGCCTTCTGACGGAAGTCATCCCCCGTGGCAGCCCGAATGTAAACGCCCAGGTGGCGGTAGATGTCCGCGAGCGCGGCGGCGAAAGACTGGTCGGATTCGGGTAGCCACTGACCCAAAAGGTTGGTGGGCATCAAGCCTCCGTCTCGCTGGCTGCGGCATCGTCCTCGACGTCGACCGTGACTGTCTCGATGGCGGTGTCGATCTGGGCGTCGGTGACTGCCGTGGTGGTGACGGTGCCATGATCGTCGACCGTGATGTGGTCAGCACACTGGGCGGTGACCAGGATGAGCAGCCGCTCATCGATCTCCCCGACCCCCTTAAGGATGCAGGCGATGCGCAGCCGCTCTCGCCACGTGTCATCCCCCGTGACGGCACGGGAGACCGCCCAGTATTTGCTCTGCTCGGACATGCCTCGTCTCCTTTCGATTACTTGAGGTAGGTGACACGGATTTTGCTGCGGGTGTGGTCGGCGTAGCCGTAGTAGCGCCGATCGGTGGAGTCCCCAGGTGCGCGCAGGGTCAGCCCCCGGTAAGCCCCGCTTTTCCAGTAGTCGTGTGTCCAGGACGGGAGGGTCACCCACACACCACCCGGTTTGGGCACGCCCTCACGCACCACGGTCGCGTGCGTCCCTGACCACCACGAGGGCTTGGAGTGCTGGCCGTGGAATCCGATGCCGGCCGCGCCGCCGGCGGAGTACCACCAGTGCGGGAAGTAGACGTAGGCCTCGATCTTCTCGATGTCGGCGCCGGCCAGGTCGGCAGTCATCGACTGGAAACCGAGCATGCCCATGCGCTGGGGGCCACCCCCGTAGCCCTGGACGGCCTTGGGGTCCATCGCAGGCGCGGGCGCGCCACTGAGCGCGTAGGAGGCTCCCCACGTGCCCGCGTACTCCCTCGTGTGGCGCTTCTTCGCCGGCGCCACCGACCCACCACTGGAGACATTCAAGATGTCCCCGCGAGCGCCGTACGGGACCGAGGGTGTGCCCAGCGAGAGCAGAGCCGAGCGGACAGTCTGATTCCGCGAGAGGTCCCAGGGGACGGTGGCGGAGACCACGCAGCGCACCCGCAGGGTACGGCCCGGCTCCAAGCCCGTGGGCAGCGGAGGCAGCGTCACACACACGTCCCCTGCCCCCCAGGCAGTGGCCGATGCACCCTGGAAATTGTTTGCATCGGTGGGGACGGCGCCGTTGTTGGTGGTCCACCAGGAGGCGTCCACGCGCCCGGCCCGCGAGACGTAGACCGTCAGGGTCGGTGGAATGACCAGCAGGCTCAGCATGTAGTCGAAAGGATTGGTGACCGAGAACTCGAAAATCTGCAGCTTGCTGCCGGCGGCCTTGGGCTGGCCGGCCACATACCAGTGCGCGCCTGATTTGATGACGCGGGCGATCTGGCAGGTGACGCGCGAGTCGATCACGTCCGTCAGCCCCACACCGCCGACCTCCAGGGACTCCACCGAGGCTGATCCGGCCACCGCGAGCGCCTGGGCGGTGACCCTGCCGCCGTCGTCGATGGCGGCCAGGAGATCCCCACTGGCGGAGACCACGCCGAGGTAATCATTGGAGCCGGACACGCCCAGGCGGGCGACCTCGCTGGTGCCCCCGGTGGGCAGAGCGCGCATGATGCGCAGGCCGGTGGGGTCCAGTACGGCGTGGGTGCCGGCCGGGTCACCAGCGACCAGGCGCGTGGCCAGGCGGATCTCGGCCGCGAGTAGCTCGGCAGTGATTTTCGCGTGGCCGGCGACGAGATTCTGGGTCGTGACGCGCAGGAAATTACCGATGGCGGCGGCGAGCTGGTCGGTGACCAGCAGCTCGCGCAGGGTGATCGACTGCGGGGCCAGGTGGCGGCCTCCGGTGAGCAGCTGCCCGCCGGGCACGATCCGGCCCGTGGTCACAGTCCCATTAGTGGCGTGATCCATGGCCGCGTCAGCGGTGCCCTGCGCGGTCTGGGCCGCTTGCTGCGCCGCCTGGGCCTTGCTCGAGGCCTGGTCAGCGCGCGTGGTGGCCTGCTGGGCCGTGCTGGAGGCTGAGGCAGCCGAGGCAGAGGCCGCCTGGGCGGACTGGGCGGCGCCGGTGGCGGTGGACTGGGCGGACTGGGCCAGCTGGCCTGTCTGGTCGATGGAGCCCTGGGCGGCCGCCAGGCGTGCCAGGAGGTCCTGGCGGGCCTGAGCGAGGTCCTGGGTGGCCTGGGCCAGGTCCTGCTGGGTCTGGCCCAGTTGGACCCCCGTGGAGGCCTGCTGGGACTCGATCCCCTGCAGACGCTCACCCAGGGCCGTGCCAGCCTGGTCCGGGGCCGGTCCGATCTCCACCAGTGGCGGGCCATCAGCAGTGCCGGCACCAGGTGGGAGCTGCTCCACCCCCACCAGGGGCACCCCCGGCGGGGGCACCTGCACCGTCGCCCCGTGCGCATAAATCCCGTCTCCCAGCGGCACCTCCACGTAGAGCTGCGCCCCGCCGGCGGGATCCTGATAGGTCACCCCGGCCACGCGGCCCTCGATATGGCTGATCTCGCCGGTGATCGCGGCTGGGACGGCGCCGACCGGCGGGGCGGCCGGCAGATTCAGGCGGGACGGAGAGCGCATGGTCACCTCTCGAGGTCGATCGTCATCTCAGGGCCACTGACCAGTGGCATGGAAAACCCGGCCACCGTCCCGGTGATCGGCGCAGCGTCGGGCCGCTCGGCCAGTACCTCATCTCCCAGCGCCAGGCCAGGAAACGGGGCCGTCTCCAGGCGGATGCGAGAGAGCTGGGCCTGGCGCGAGGCCAGGACCTGCTGGCCGTGCGCGAGCAGATCGTGGTGAGTGCGTAGCGTGGGGGCGTCGATGATCTCGCGCGTCCACCCATAGGTGGCCGTGTCGAACCTGCCGGAGGTCGAGTGCACCTCCAGGCGAATCTGGGTGGCCTCCCCGCCCTCAGCGCCCGCAGCATTACCGACCACCACCACGCTAGAGGGGACCTCCAGCGTAGAGCCCTCCAGTGGGACACGCGCCCAGGCGGTGCCCAGCGTCACCTGTACGCCCGTGGGCTGGCCCACCGGGGCCACCACCAGGCGCCCATGACGCACCCGGGCACGCAGGCCATGCTGCGCGCACAGGTCGCGCACCGCCTCCAGCCTGTCCGTGCCCCACCGGATCCCGCGCGGCAACGTCACCAACGGTCCGGAGTAGTCAATCGGGGTGTGCGGGTCCACCAGGCGCTCAAGCTCCTGCAGAATCGTCGCCCCAGGCAGTGGCGAGGTCGGTCCCCCCATCGGGCAGCGCGCCGTCTCGTGCAGCAGACCCAGAGCAGAGACCTCACGGCCACCACCAGGGGCCGGGCGCACATCGGCCACCACGAAAACCCCCAGGCGAGTGACCTCGGTGGTGCCATCAAGCAGTCGCGCCTCGGTCTCCACCGACACGAAGCTGCCGTCCGCGTCCACCACATCGGCCGTGGTGAAAGAAAGCTCCTCTGGCACCGGCAGGTCGCCCTGCACCTCCAGCCACCCGTCGCTGAACTCCAGCTCGCGCCGCCAGGTCCCCCGGCGTGGCCACAACCACACCCGCGAGCGATACGAGGCCACTCGGGCAGGATGAATCACGCCAACACCTCCTGCTAGAGCGGCACACCAGTAAGGCGGTGATAGACCTGCGCCAGCGTGGTGCTGCTCCCGGCACGCCAGCCTGCAGCAGCCAGCTGGCCCCACTGCAGCGGGTCAACACCCGTCGCTCCCGCCGGGACCTGGTGCGTGAACGAGATCTCCGCCCGGCGACGCCGGCGGGGACGATGCCCCGTCACCTGCGTACGTATCGAGCGCGGATGGGCCAACAGCGCCGGCGCCACGTCACACCCCACCACCCCACACGCCAGCGGATTGTGCAGCACATAGAAGGCCCCGGAGCGCAGCACGACCGCGAGCGCGGCCGCATCCTGGGTGGTGACTTCCAGGTGGCGCACGCCCTCGGTGGGGCGGTGGCCGGGGGTGTGCCAGGTGCGTGCGGCGGTGAGGGTGAAATCGTCGTCGACCTCCCAGTCGTGGGAGTCGTCGTCCAGGCGGGCCACCTCCACGGACCCGGCCCCCGTGCGGGAGGAGAGGACCGTGGAGGTGGCAGCGTGGCGGGTGAGGGTCACCACGGACGACGTCGGCGACGTCGGCGTGGAGAGCGTGTACGTCACCGGAACACCGATTGGGCAAGCCGGGTCGGCGACGAAGCCGCCCTGGCCGGGCACCTGGTGGGCGGTGGCCACCAGGTAGCGGCCCGTGGCGTGAGAGGCGTGCAGACGCCACCCAGCAGGCGCGCCGGTCAGATTGAAGACCGGCCACCCGAAGCGCTTGTCCAAGCCGTGCTTCATCAGCGTCTCCTCATCTGCTCTCGCCGGATCACCACTCGCTCGGCTGTGGCGGCCACCGACGCCTCATAGGCGGCGCCATCCAGGGGGGACTCCACCACCACCTGCAAAGCCACCGGAGGCGCGCCGGCGCTGACGACCACCGGGGACGGCGCCGGCGGGCGGGCCATGGCCGGGCCGCCCCGGGCTAGACCGAGCATGCGGCGCAGCTCGCCCGTGCGGGCCAGCGACCGCAGCGCGTAGACCCCGGCGTGGCCACCAGTGGCGGTGACCTCGGCAGCCGTCCACACGTGCTCACCATTGGAGAGCCACGAGGGGATGGAGTCCGAGGTCGAGGTGCCCGGCCCGTGGACCGCTCCCCCGTCCCGGTAGGCCCAGTGGATGTGATCCCGGTGCATGGCCATCACCGTGGGATCGGTCTCGGTGTAGCGACGCCCGTTGCTGATCTGGCGTGAGCCCGCCGGAGTGAAAATCAACTCCCGCGAGTCCGGATAATTGCGCGAAATCCAGTTGAAAACCCGCCAATCCGGCGCCAAATCAATCGCACGACCAAGACCGTGATACGACGGCGTGCCAAACGTGGTCTTCGCCCCCGGACGATAGGCGGAGGTGAGGACCGCGCCCGGCACAGCGGCCTTGACCGCCGCCCACTGGGCACGCCAGCCACGCGGAGAGGCCGGAGCCGGGCCACGCCCATCACCAACCCCCATCGACATGGAGGACACCGAGGGCCGCACCGTGATCGAGAACGGCGCCGACAACGCATTAGCGATCTGTGGCCGCAACGACCCCGTCGAGGCCTTGACCGACATCGACGCCGGGCGGCTAGCCGCGTCACGACGCAGCGCCATCAACTGATTAGCCGCCGGGTGGATGTTGACAAACGCCGGCATGGACGCCGGGCGCTTGGACTCATCAAACCGGAACTGCTTCAACGTCGTCTTCGCGCCCTTAGGGTCGGCGTCCACAGGCACGTAGCAGCGATTCAGCTCGGCCGATGAGAGCACGTCGTCAAACCACGACTGCGCGGCCTGCTGACCCGACTCCGGGTCGTTGAACAGCTTGACCTTGATCTGCCACTTGTCCACGACCTCCTGCACCGGCGTGCCGTCCAGCAACGCTCGCGCGAGCGCGTCCATCTGCTCAGCGCCCAGCTGCTCCGAGGCCGCCCGAAGCACCTCGATCGTGTCAGGGTCATTCAGCGCGGCGGCGTAAGCGCTCGCGACATTGGTGGAGATGCGCTCCTCCAGCTGCGCGATCTGCTCAGCGTCATCCACACCATCGGTCAGCTCAGCCAGCAGCGCGGCGCCGGCCTGCGGCCCCAGCTGCTTGATGTGCTCCACCACCTCGGTAGAGGCCGAGCCGACGAGCTGGAGCATGTTGACCGACCAGTCCTCCTGCGCAGCCAGCTGCTCATCCAGGACCGCCAAGTACTCGTCCAGCGACGCGGTGGCATTCTCTACCAGGTCACGCCAGTAGTCCGTCATGCCGCCAGAGGCCTCAGCGGTACTGCGCAGCAGCTCCTGCTCACGCTCACGCGCGAGCGAGAGCACCTCGGCCGGCACCACCCACGACTCCGCCGCGTGCCTGTTGGCCTTGGCGCGCTCCATGAGTGCCTTCGCGGCCTTCTCCTCATCCTCAGCGACCAGGCCCAGCGCAGCGGCACGCTCCATGACCGTCATCGCCGACGCCTGAGCAGCAGCCTCCTGACGACTCAAAGCCGCCGCGAGCGCGTCCGTGGCCAGCTCGTGGTCACGAGCCTTCTGCTCGGCGTCCTCCTGGGCGGTGGTCATGCGGCCCATAGCGAGGGCGACCAGATTGGTCTCGGTAGCCTGGATACCCAGCTCGGAGGCCTGCGCTACCAGAGCCTGCCGGAAAGACGGCATCGCCCTGACGAGGTTGGTTAGGGCCTGCTCGGACTCCACCGTCCCATTAGCGAACCACTGGAACCGCGCGCGGGCCTCGGTGAAATCGAGGTTCTTGAGCTGGTCATCCAGGGCAGCGATCTCATCCATGAAGCGGTCACCCATGGAACGGGTGTCCCATCCCACCTGGCTCGTGAGCCCGTTGAGGGAGTCCACGATCCACGCAGATGCGTCCCTGAGCATGTTCGAGTTGGCGCGGTAATGCAGAGTGGCCTCGCGCATGGCAGTGTCGGCTGTACTAGCACTGCCGATCAGACCACTAGCCAAAGCGCCTCGGCCGGAGCGGAAGCGGTTTTCCAGCTCGTCAGCCTTAGCGATGGTGTCATCGAAAGCCTGGACGGCCTCACCAGCGGCCACGACAATGCCCAGCAAGCCCGCCGCGATCCCAGCCTTCCCCAGGCCCCTACCGAAGCGCATCATGCGCTGCTGGGTGCGCTCGGAGATCAGCCCCATGTCCATCAGGGCCCGCGACCCATCCAACACCGCCGGCACCATCTTCAAGATCGCCCCACCCGCGAGCGCGGAGACTCCCACGATGCCGCCCAGGCCCACGACGGTGGCCTGCGCCCACGAGGGCAGCCCCGAGTATGCCTCGAAGATCCCGGAGACACCAGAGGCCATACCTGTGACCACCGGCGCGATGTAGGCGCCGGCGTCGATCGCGGCGTCCTTGACGGCATTCCACGAGCGCTGCAGCTTGGCTGCGTCGGTCTCGTAGCGGCGGGCGGCCTCATCACCCAGCGCCGTGCCCTCACGGAACGCCTGGTTGGACAGCTTGATAGCGCCCGTCATGTGCTCGGCCGCGAGCGCGGCACGGGTCATGGAGTCACCGATGCGGTAGTCCTTGAGCCCGAGGTCGCGCAGGACTTCCTTGACGTCGCCGCCCCTGCGGTAGACGTGGTTGAGGCCCTGGACGAATTGAGCGAAGGCCTCGGCGGGCTTGTCGCGCCAGTGCTGCGCGAAATCGGTGGCAGATACACCGGCGACGTCGGCCAGGAGGTGGAGCTCCCGTCCGCCGTCACGCACAGTCGCATTGATTTTGTCGATAACGCGGGAGACCGACGAGCCACCAGCCTCAGCCTCCAGGCCGACTTGCTTGAGGGCAGCGGCGATACCGATGACGTCGCCCTCGGTCATGTGAGAGGTGCGGCCCGCAGCGGCCAGACGCACGGCCAGGTCGAGGACCTCAGACTCTGTAGTGGCGAAGTTATTGCCCATGGACACGATCGCCGAGCCGAGATTGCGGGCCTGGGAGTGGGCGGTGCCCATGATCGCGGAGAAACGAGCGGTGCCCGTGGCGGCCTCATTAGCCGCCAGGTCAGTGGATACACCCATGTCGATCATCGCGCGCGTGTAGCTGGTGATGTCGTCCTTGGCTACACCCAGTTGGCCAGCGGCCGCCGCTGTATCGGCGATCTCGTCATGCGAGGCAGAGACCTGACGCGTGAGTCCCCGCAGCGAGCGCTCGAGCTGCTCGTCAGCGCCATCGACCACTTTGGCCACGCCAGTCCACGCCGACTCCCAGTCGATCGCGGCCTTAGTGGCCATGGTCAGACCGGCCACCGCAGCCGTCCCCGTCAGCAGCAGGCCGTTGCCGAGCTGGTCCCAGGCGGCACGCTGGTGGAGCGCGGACTGCGCCAGGCGCCCCAGGCGGGTTTCCGCCAATTTGCCGTCGTGGTCGAAACGGCGCACGGCCTCCTGCAAAGAGGTGGACATGCGCCCAACCTGGGTCTGGAAATCGGCGATATTGGCGCGAAAACGCACGGTCACGTTGCGATCAGCCACAGCCGCTCCTTCTGATCCACTATGCACTTAGTCCTCGATGAGGAGGGGACCCCGGGCCGGTGTGCCCGGCCCGGGGTTAGGTTTCGCGGGTGTCCCTGACCCCCACCAGCTCGCCAGGCTCGCGGGCCTCGCCACTGTGCTCGGCCTCGTAGCTCTCCTGCGCGGCACGGGCGTAGCAGTACACCGAATAGCCCTCAAACCAACCATCGCTGTCGTCGTCCCACGCCTGGTCACGGATGAAACCGCACCCACAGGGACACAGCAGCTCACGCTCGTAGACCTCGAGGGCCCCCAGCAGGAGCGTGTCCGTGACAGTCCACCGCTCGATCCCGGTCAGGAACACCTCCGTAGGGCGGCGCCCCCACGAACGCGCCCCCCGCAGCAGATTCAGGACGTAGCTGTTTCGGGGGTGGGCGAGAGCCCGTGCAAGAAAGGGATGTTCACCTGCGGAATGCTTGTGTTGACGAGGCGCGCTGCGTTCGCAATCGCCATGACCTGTACTGGCGTGGCCTGGTGGAGCTGACGCAGCAGATCCACCGTGAAACCGGCCGGCTCCACAATCTGGTCGGCCAGCTGGTGCAGCATCAGCTCCAGCTCATCGGTGACCCCGGCCGCCTGCAGCTGCTCCCGCCTGGCTGCGAGTGCCTCGCCAGAGCGCTCCTCGACCACCACATCCAGCGCCGAGGCAAACAGCTCGTCGCGCACCGCCAGGGCGTCACGGATCAGATCCTCGACGGGCTGGGCGGAGGCGCGAGCTGCGGCGATCTGGGCCGCGAGCGCGTCCAGGTCAGCCGCGAGGTCAGCTCGCCCATAGACCGTGACGGCCCGGCGGGCTGAGCGCACCCCCTGGATCCAGGACAGCAGGTCCAAATCTGCTGGCGTGGTCTTGACGGGGACCTCACGTGAGGCGGCCTCGAGCGGGACCGCCCCGAGCGCGTCTGTCTCTGGCGTGGGGCGGGGAGTGGGCTCGCCCAGAGAGCACTCCTCGACGGCAGGGTCGTAACGGTCAGACATGTGGGTGCCTTCCTAGTAGATGCGTACAGGTGTGGGTGCTTTAGGGGTGGGAGGGCCGCGCTGCGCACCCACAAATCAGCGCGGCCCTCCACGACTTGTTAGGCCGCGACCTTGGCGCCCTCGTAGGCGGCCAGCACGCCGAGGGGGACGGTGCGCTTGATGTAGCCCTCCCGACTGGAGGGCTTCTGGGCGGTGTCAGCGACGACGTGATAGCCGTCTACCTCCTGGCCCTCAGCCCAGGCAACGTCGTGCTCGGCGTTTTCGCGCTCGTACGCCCAGAACTCGGCCCCCTTGGTGTTCAGGAGGTTCCATGCCTCGTCCTCACCAGGCAAGGACTTGCCTGTGGTCGGGTCGAGGTAGCGGAAGACAGTCACCGAACCGTCGTAGTTCGTGGCACCGAAAGACTTGCCCGTGCCGACATTGCACAGCTCGGTCTCGTTGATGGTCTCAGAGCCCGTCGCACCCAGCTTGTAGTCGGACTTCATGATGCGCAGCGAGATTGTCTTGCCGGCGTTGAGCTCGGCCACGGTCGGCTTGCGCGGGTCGACGGGCTTGGTGGTCAGGAATGTCAGGCGGATGCGGCCGTCTGCGAGCACCTTGGGCATTTCAGGACTCCTTCCGGGAGGACTTGTGAGAGGGACGGGTCTCCAGCGCGGTAGCGACGGAGACAGTCGGGGCAGACGGCGGCGCCTCAGCAGGCTGGGCAGCAGCCGGGTCGGTGCGGGTGAACGGGCCGCCCAGGTCGGTGTCGAACCAGTGCTCGGGGACCAGGACACGCTCGCCGGTGTCACGCCGCCAAGCGGTAATTAATTCGGACATGTTCATTTCCTTTGGGATCGGAGTCGATAGGTATCGACGCAGTAGAGAGGGTGGGCCGAGGTGTGAGGCAGGGTCACCTCGCGGTCAGGGACGATGGTGGTGGAGTCGATCAGATGCACAGCATCGACCTGCCAGCCGGGCACCTCCAGGCGGGCCGTCTGGATCGCCTCCCGGACGCGCGGCAGGGAGGCCACCAGGTTTTCTGCGCAGTCATCCACCACGGTGGCGTAGAGCCGCTCGTCAAGGTCCGTGGCCTGGCCAGCCAGGGCCGCAGCCTGTGGTCGGCCACCCGTAGACCACAGCAGCACATACGGCAGCGGCGGATTACGCCCCGTCACGTCGTAGCAGTGGACATTCAGACCGCGAGCGCGCAGGACGTCGCGCAGGGCCATCACGTGTGAGATCACCGCACCACCTCCGCCAGCAGACGAGATAGGCGCTGCTCGATCTGTTCGGCCTCATCGCGTAGTGCCAGGTACGGGGCCGGGACACTCCCCCCGCCGCGTGAGGTGCCGTAGTAGGCGATGTGGGCCAGGGGGGCGGGTGTGCCCGGGCCAGGACCACGCAGACGAGCACGCCGCCCACGCGAGCCCGCCCGCGCGGTAGAGGCCACTACCTGGCCCATATCCGGGCCGATCACGGCCTCCACCACCCCCGGGGCGCGGTAGACGTCGTAGCGGATCGTGCGTGCAACCTGGCGGAAATGCCGCGAGCGCGACATCTCGGCCGCCAGGCGCTTTTTGATCACGCCGGCGCCCTTGGCGATCACGCGGCCGGCCTCCCGGCCAGCCGCCGGGCCCGCGCGCCGGAAATCGATGGCCAGGGCCGTCAGCTCGCTGGAATCGATGTGCACACCCATCAGGCACTCACCTCATCCACCAGGAGCCGCTGCGCCGTAGCCGAATCCGTCTCGTGTGGGCCGGCCACGGTAAACCGCCGGTCGGTGGCCACGACCGTGATTTGGTCACCCACCATGCAGCGCGGCGCCGTGGCCGGGATATGCACCTCGTAGCGCTGCACCGTGGCGGTGTGGCCGGCAGCCTCTGGATTGGACTCGTAGGGCTGCTGGGTGCGGATCCTGGCCCCGCCCTCGTAGACCGTGGTGAGAGTAGGGCCGTAGCGGCCATCCACGCCCGGGCCCGGCGGGCCCGGGCGCTTGATCACCACGTGCGTGGTCATGCGCCGCTGCGCGGCACGCCGGCCACGCTCCAGCCCCTGCTGCCCGCTCACAGCCCCACCCCCGGCCCGCCCGCGTAGAAAGGCGTGGCCACGGGGCGGATCGTGAACGATGGCGGGCGGGGCCGGCCGGGGGTGAGGAGTTCCCACTCCTGGTCCGTCAGGTACAGCCCTACCCTCGCCGCGTCCGGGTCCAGCCGGTAGTAGTAGTCGTCAATGCGCTCGTCCTTGATCCCGTCGGGGTTTTTCACCCGGCGGGCCACGACCTCCGCAGAGACACTACGCAGCGCCTGCCCGTCCAGTCCCTTCAGGGGGCCTAGACGCTTGGCGATGAGCTGGCCAGTCATGGCCAGCCAGTGATTGACCTGTCCGATCTCCTCGGCGGTCGTGATGGGACGCCCCAGGATGGTGGCGACGTCCTCCAGGTTTGCCAGGGTCATGTCGCCACCACCCCAGGGTCAGGACCAGCCGCGAGCGCGCAGCTGCACGGCCAGGGTCTCGTCGACCTCTACGCGCGTCCCATTCGGGGCGTGCAGCACCACCACTCCAGCCGGGACAGCCTGGCCGACCTCCACGAAGGAGTCCGTGGTGACCACGCCGGCTGCGGGCTGCTCTGCGGCAGCGGAAGGCGACAGCTCCCCGGCGACGTCCTCCACGACGTCCTCGGCGGGCTCGGCGGGCTCGGCGGGCTCGGCGGGCTTAGCAGGGCGGGCCATGTCAGGCCTCCTTGATCTTGACGAAGGCGTCGGTGTCGGCGACCACGAAGCCGTACTCGGCCTCGGCCAGCACCGCCACCAGGTTGTTCTCGAAGAGGGAGACGAGCTGGCCGCCGATGGTGACCGCTGCCTCGGTGGAGATGCGGAAGGAAATCTGGTTCACGGCGCCCCAGGCGGCCTTGTGGAAGGCACCCATGAAGCCCACGGTCTTGTCATCCCCACCAGGGTGCGCCACACCGTCGGACATGAAGGTCTTACGGCCGAGGAGGTGGCCCCCACGCGCCACAGCCGTGGTCTCCTCGAGCGAGGACGGAACGAAGAGCGGGCGGCCCGACTTGTCGGTCTGCTCCAGGAAGGTGGGCTCGACCGTGTCGTCGAGGAGGAAACCCGTTAGCTTCTTCTTGCTGGTCGTGAGCAGCTTCATGCCGGAGATGACGTCACCATAGATCCCGCCGGCATCAGCAGAGGCCGTGCCCAGTGTGATCGCCTTGGACGTCTTACCAAGGTAGCTTTCGAACGGCCCTGTGCCGGTGCCGGTGCCGTCGAGGTTGTGCAGCGCAGCCAGGTCGAAGGCGCGACCGAATGCCTCAGCGATCTCATCCATCAGCGCGTCGGAGTAGCCACCGGGATTCTTACGCACCACCTCAGCGGACACCACCGCGATGGTGGCCAGCTTCTTCGGTACGACCTTCAAGATGCCCATGCCCATCTCGGTGGTCTGCTTGCGCTGGCCTTCCTGGACCCACTGGGCCTGCGGCTTGTTCGTGACCATCGGGATGACGTTGCCGGACTCCCCCACCTCCATGCGGCGGACGAGCGACTGCACCACGGAAACGCGCGCAGCCTCCTTGAAAATGTTCTCCGACTCTTCCGGAGAGAAAAGCTCCTTGGGGAGCTTGTCAGTCGTAGTTGCGGCAGAAATGCCCATGAAATACTCCTTCGTTCAGGCTTGCGACTGCGTTGAGTGGGTATGGAAAACGCCCCACAGCACGGAGCTGCAGGGCGTTGAAGGCGGGCGGCTAGTGGCCGCGAGCACGGTTACCGCTCGAAAGCGCGGCGGAAAGCGTCCTCGAGGGAGGAAGAGTTCAGCGGGGTCGATGAGCTCTTGCCCTGCGTGGGATCCGGGGCCGGGGCAGAACGACGCTTGCCGGCGTGCGCCAAGAGCTTGTCTGCCTGCCCCTCCAGGGCCTCCTTCGTGTCCGCCGTCAGGAACTCGTGCAGGTCTGCCGGCAGGCTCTTGGCAGCAGCCACCTCTGCGCGGAGCTTGGCCAGCTCGGCGCGCGCGGCGGCCTCCTTGGCTTCGGCGAGCTCCTTGCTGGTAGCGGCCTGCTGCTGCTCGAGCTGCGCAATGCGCGCGGCGAGGTCGGACCCCGACGGCTCGCCCTTAACGGGATTACTGGCCGGGGCCTTCTTCTCCGCCGTGGCCGGCGTGAGAGCGGGCTTGGCCGGCTGCTCGATGACCTCGGCAGCGGCAGGTGTCTTGACCGTCTCTGCGGCACTGCCTTCGGCACCCCCACCAGGGGCGGGGGCCGACGCGGCAGCGGACTTCGAATTGGTGCTGTTGGGCATGGATTCTCCTTGTCGTGGGTACAAAAAAGCCCCGCACCAGTCGGTACGGGGCAGGTTGAGGGAAGCCTCGGGTTACTCGGTTGGAATCATAGAGTCAGGCAGAGCCCGGTTCGCGTTAACAGCAGCGAATACCGACTCCTCCTCCACTTCATCCGCTCCGCTACTTCGCAGCAACTCCAGCGGGCTAAACTGCTCCGGAATCTTGATCCCCTCCCCAGTCGCCTCCCAATATCCGGCTATCAGGAGCCAATGCTCACCCGCGCCCTCGGCCGACTTCACTCGCAGCGCCGCACCCTCGCTCAATCGCGGCAAAAGCCACTCTCGCAAGGCAAGCGCATGCCTGTTGAAGGCTGTCATCTGAAGGGGCGTGCTCACGGCCCCAACTTAGCACGTCTGCTACTGCGGAGGTCCGCATACAGGCCGGGGATAGCGCCAGGATTATAGGGCCGAAGCTCCATGACCGCTCCCTCCGATAGCACGGCCACGCCCGCGCCGTTATGCGGATGGAAATTAAGCATTACTGGCAGGCCGCGCGAATACGCGGCTGCCTGTGCTCTTAATTCATTCACAAACCGCCCAGTATCATCGAAGGCAATAATGCCTCCATGCGCATACACCCAGTTAGCGCGCTGGAAAGCGGCCCGCAGGTCCCTAATGATCTGTTTTGCAGGCAATTCCTGGGGCCAAATCGTATGCAAAGATTGCCGATTGATTTCCCCGATCGGGCGGTGCGCACCAACCAAGCGCCCATTTGACCTGTATAGCCCGTCAATTGTTTTGGCGAAAAACTCCGGACGAATAACGATGTCCCCATAGCGATAGAACTGGTAACGCAACGGCCCGCGCACACGGTCTGGGTCTGGAAGCGGTTCAATGCCCAGCAAGACCTCGATCTGCTCATCGGTCAGATCACGCGGCCCATAGACCGGCCCGATCTTGTCGTGCCAACTGCGCGCACCAGCCGCCTTCCAACCGTCAGCAGGCTCCATCGGCACGCCAGAACCCGGACTGCGCGGCGGTAGCCCCCTTGGCGGGCCACCAACACCCCCAGCGACTCCACCTGTCGGTGGTAGTGCACCACGGCCACCACCGGCGTCTGTCCCGCCCGAGCGGCCCCGGCCACCCGCAGCACCAGTACCAGCGCCGTCACCACTACCAGAGCGGGCAGCGAGCTTGGCCTGACGAGCCTGGTAGAACTCGCGTGGCAGCGCCTGGCCGGCCAGGCGGGCCGCGTGGGCAGCGTCGAGGATCTCAGAGGGGATATCGGAGAAATCCAGCGTTCGCGGGATCAGCACCTGGTCAAGGTCGCGGCGTAGCGCACGGTAGGCCGTCAACTCGCCACGAGCCATGACCTGTAGGCGCCACTCCTGCTCAAACCCGGCCAGATCCTTTGGCGTGACCTGACCGGCGTCCCAGGAGATACGCGCACCACCGCGCATATGCACCGCCAGGTCAGAACCTGGGTGGATGTCCGCGAGCGCGAGTTCATAGTTGCGGCGGGCTTCGTAGACGCGCCGCTCAGCTGCGGTCATGGTGTAGATGCTGCGCGGGTCGCGCACGCCTGCGGCGTTGGCGTCTAGTACTGCCCCGGCTGCGGTTTTGCGGGTGCCTCCCCGCCCGAACTGGCCAAACCCCAGCTGGCTGCTAGGGCGCAGCGCGCCGGCCGGGACCTGTCCCTCGGGCAGGATGTAGCCGTGGCGCTCGAGCATGCCCAGCGCGCCCTGGTGGTCGAGGCCCCACTGCTCGGCCTGCCGGTAGATGCCCTCAGGGGTCAAGCGGGCGCGCGGGCGGAAGCCGCCGCGCCGCGCTACCCATTGGGAGCGTTTCGTGGTGCCCTCGGTCGTGGTCAATGCGGCCCGGGCGCGGCCACCTGGACGCCCGCGCGCAGAGGTGGCATTAACGACCTGGTGGAAGTCGGCGCCGTCACGGATCGCCTGGGCGTTGAAGTGGCCAAAGTAGCGGTCTTGCTGCTCGCGGGTCATCTCGTTGAACAGGTCGTACGGGGAGGCGGCCAGGCCTTGCTCGGCAGCTTCCTCGAACGTGCGCGCCATGGTGGGCACATGCTGACAGTCGCACGAGGGGTGGCGCTGGAAGCCCTGGTTCCAGCGGAAAATCTTGCCGGCCAGCTGCATGCAGCGCGGGCAGGACGGCAGGACGAGCTGGCGGACGTACTGCACACGCGGCCGCGCAGCGACCTCCACCGAGGACACCATGCGCGCAGAATCCGCGATCGCGGTAGTGACCAGGCGGTCCACTGCCAGCGCACCGGCCTGGCGGAGCGCGTGGAGCGTGGTGCCGGAGCGGGCGGCCTCGTCCAGGCGGTGAGCGATCGTCTGGGCCGAGTCCTCGACGTCGACCAGCCACGAGCCGCCCTCTGGCGGGGCAAGCACGCCCACAGCGCCACCCGGGTCAGACAGAGCTAGAGCAGGGACGTGGGCTCCCTGCTCCGCCAGGGAGGCAGTGGCGGCCAAGGCGGCAGCCCGGGCCAAGTGGAGTTGGGCAGCGGAGACCCGGCGGACCAGTTCCTCGACGTCGAAGGAGGCTAGTACCCCGGTAGGGGCGATCTGCTGGACCACGCGGCGCCCCGCTTGCAGCTGCTCGAGCTGCGCCTGGTGCTGCATGGCGTACAGCCCCCGGTTAGCAGCAGGGAAGCGGGGCGTGGCCACGGGCTACTCCTCCACGGTCTTGTCTTCCAGGTGAGAATCCACGGCCAGGCCCTCCTGGCGGGCAAACGCGGCGCGCTCACGGTCCTTCTCGGCCTCGCTGAACCCCAGCTCGTCCCACGCGCCCTCACGCGAGATGATCTCGATGCCGCCAGCCAGTTTCTGAATGGCGTCGGCACGCTGGGCGAAGGTGGGCGTGCCCGGGTCATGCCAAAGCACCTTCAACCGGGCGCCAGGCACCTCCTTGCCCGTGTAGAGCTGGTAGGCCAGCGCCAGCGCGTGCCCAATCTGTGAGCCCACCTCGGTGTTCTTGCGGATGATGGTCTTGGTCAGCTGCGCTTCTTGCGCCCTGATCGCACCCTCGGCTGGCGGGTTCTGTGTCGAAATGCCCATGTAGGAGTGAGGGAAGCCCGTCAGGGCCGCCACATGCCGCGCATAGGTGTCCAGCGTCTCGTGGAAGTTGGACAGGTCCGCGCCGGCCATCTGCACAGCCTTAGCGTCGGAGTTTTCGTTGACCAGCAGCGCGTCAAGGTAGGCCTCCCACATCGGGACGGGATTGCCGTCCTCGTCCTTGTACCGCTCGTTGGCCACACCGAAAACGAAGCGCTTGGGGAATGCCAAAGTCTCCATGGCGGCCTGGAGGTTGGTCAGGGCGCGCGTGGAGGCATCGATGAAGGGAATGATGTCGGCCAGCTCTGAGGTGCCTGCCCACCGGCCAGAGCGGCGCCGGTTGTAGACCGGGACGATAGGGACCATCCCCAAGTTGTGCTCGTCGCGGGCAGTCTCACGCCAGACCCCCCGGTCCTTCTCAAGCCAGATCGTTTCGTCCGGCAAGTAGACAACCGCGCCGTCAGCAGCGTTAGCCTGCGAGTCGATCTTGTAGACACGAACAGCGTGGCTGACACGGCGCGTACGCGGATCGACGTGGGCAGTCACCTCCGACGGGGACTCCACGCGCAGCAGCGGCACCCCGTCATCGTCAGCCGAACCAACCGAGATGAAACCACGCCCCGTAACCAGAACGTCACGATTAAGCAGAGGGATCTCTGCCTCGAGATCGTTGCCATCCCAAATGGCCTTCAAATCCTCGTCGGACGTCGTGGACCCCGGTAGGAGGAGAGTCTTAACGTCCTGCCGGTTTACGTAGGTGTCAACCACCAGGCGCGCCCAGTTCAAGCTCAGCTCGAAGTTACGCAGTTCCGGGGGGATAGCAATACCCATGTGAGCCACCCGGGCGGTGCCCTCGTAATAGGCCCAGTAACGCCTATCACGGGGAGACAAGCCCCCCAAGGCGCGCTCGGCACGCTTAACCAGCTCCAACACCTTTGCCACGCGGCACCTCACAATCACACGGGAGGACGGCCCCGGCGCGGGGCTATCGGAAGCGGAAAAACGGGGTGGCCTTCTTCTGGCCCCACCCGGCGGCGCGAGCGTCGGAGACTGCCTCGTGAGCCAGCACGTCAGCCATGAGCAGGTCAATCTTCATGTGCTGCTCGGGTTTGCCCAGAATGAACTGGTCGCCGGGCTTGGGGACCTTGCGGGCGTGGAGTGCATGCCGGCGCATCTCCGCGTCTGGCACGTGCTTGGTCAGGCCCTCGGCGAGGTCTTCCTGGTAGCGCACCAGGGCCTCGTGCATGCGCTTGACGCGGTTGGTGGGCCACTGCACCACTACGTCCTCGCCGTACCGGCTCTCCCAGTCATCAGCCTGGGTCTCCCAGTGGCGCGGGTCGACGTAGAAGCGCACCACCTCGAAAGTCGCGAAGACCTCAGCCACGGCAGCGTTGACCTCGGAGCGGGGTATGCGCTCCTCCGGCCACTGCTTCGGGTCCCAGAACGTGGGCCGCTTCGAGGGCCCGTAGCGCGGCGTGAACCGCACCCCGGCCATGGTCTCCGCACGCAGAGCAGTCCAGTCAGACGACCGCGAGCCGTCAAAACCTAGTCCGATAGCGATCACGGCGCCACCTCTATGTCATAGAGCTTTGCCAGCTCCGCCGGCCACGGCGTCGAGGCCTTGTCCCACGCCTCAGGTGAGATGAACGCGCCCGTGCCTTGGTAGGCCTGGTTACCGTAGAAACGCCGCGCGGTCGCCGGGTCGGTCTTGATCAGCTCGGCGGCCTCGGCCTCCAGCGCGTTCTGATCCACCCAGGGCGACCCGCGATAGACGATCTCGAAGATTTGGCGCCGTTGATCCGGGTCCATGAAGTCTAGATACTCGGGCGGGGCCTCGTAAAACGTCCAGACGTCGTCCATACCGGACTCGTAGGTGCGCTTGGCCGAGGAATCCTCCATCGGGTCCCAAACATTGGTCAGCTCAAGCGCGCGACCACCCAGCGGGCCAAGATTACGGCGCAGGGTTTCCCACGTTTTGGCGACCTTACCGACATAGAGGCCTGTCTCATCGCCCAACGCGAAATTAATTGGCGCTCCGATTTTGCCGCGCGTCGAAGCCGTCACGGGTGTTATCCGCCCATTATTCGGGGTGCGGATAAAGTCCTCACGAGGGCGAACAATCCCCCACAACGGCCCTGTGGCCGCCATGGTTTGCAACGGCTCGTAAACGTTGGCGGTCTGATCCTCGTTGAACGCCATCAGGAGGATCATCGACTTGGGGCGATGCATCCCCATCGGCTCGCCAGGCGCGTACTCGTACTCAAATCCGCAGTAGCAGCCGTTGTCCTCACATCGGTAATAGCGCTTGGCGCGGGTCTTGGGTGCCCAGCCCCCGAAAAGACACGGGCCGGCCGCCTCGAATAGCGTCAACGCCGCCCCCAGGGGCGACTTGCCCGTTTTCTGCGGCGCCACAACCAGCGAACGGCGATAAACGAACGACGTCGCGTTAGAGCCACCCCACGCGTCCAAACGCGCGTTCGGGCGCACCCGGTAATGATTCAGCAGCGCCCACAACTGCCACCCATCAGCCTCAAACGGGCGACCAATCATCGGGCCAGCCGGGACCAGGCAGTGAGCAGTGATCCAATCAGCCGCCAGAAAGCCCAGCGTGGGCCACTCCACGACCCAAGACGGATCGAGCATGCCCACCCCCAACCATCACTTGCGGGCAGCAGCAGCCTTGGCGCGGGCCCCCTTCTTCGGCGTCGAGACGTTTTCCACCGTGCGCGCCCGCCGCGTGGCCGTCGATTCGATCTTGTAACCCATCTCCTGCAACCCCCGCGTGGTCAACCCGTGGTTCTCAGCCATCCGATTGACCTGCGTCAACAACGACGCCGGCGCCGCCGCCGCGAGCGCGCGCGCCCACAGGCGGCAGTAGAGGGCTAGGTCAGCGTGGCGCCACTTCTCCTCCGGGCGTGCCCACACGCCAGCTTGCGGGTAGGTCCAGATCGTGTTCCAGCGCCCGATCTCGAGGGCGTGCAGCTCCTCGTCCTTGATCGGGGGCAGTGGCCAGGCAGGCGGACGGGCGGTTTTGGCGCGCAGTGGGAGTGATTCCAGGCGCAGGCCGGCGCGGTCGGAGCGCACCGAGCCTTCTCGAGGGGCCGGGCCGGAGCGGTAGCGAGCACCACCAGAAGGCACGTTCAACACCCCCACCAAACCGCGACTTTACCGAGTGTTTACTATTCGGGGTGGACGCGTTTTTTTGAACCCGTTTCAGTCTTTTTTGCCCTCACCGGCGGTCATTTCAAGCCGCTTATTGGGGGTTACCCCCCTGGGGTCACTTTGCCACGTCTTTACCATCGCTGGCGGGAGCTTGACGAACGCTTGCCGCCGTCCGAATTATTACAGCGACGATGAGCCAAGCCGCGATACGAACGCCGGTCCACCGAGTGGTCAAGCGCCAGGTCGTCCGTCACGCGCAGCTGCACTCCGCACAACGCGCAGTACATCGCCGCGCCAGCCTCGAGCTTGGCCAGCAGGGCAGCCCGCAGCCGGGTATGGGCACTGCCGTACCCACGCTCCACCGTGCTACCCCTCCCCCGCTCGTACTCGGCCTGGTGCGCCGGACAGTAGCGCTGGCCAGCCGGGATGAGGACAGGGCATCGGGTACCCGGACACCGCCGCATACCCACACCACCACCCCCCTCCGACCCCACTAGCACCCCACCCACGCCCCAACCCCTCGACCAGGGGCAGGAACCCGCAGCCAGCACACAGCAGAACACAGAACAACGCGCAAGAAAAAGGACCAGCAAGTCGGGCTGCGCCGACCACGCAAAATCGCCGGGGCATGGCAAGGGCCGCAGTGGTGTAGACACACTCCTGCGGCCCTTAGGGGGGACAGTACCAGAAAAACGACGCCGGCACCTGCCCCGTACCCACCCGGGCGCGTCCCCACGCGCAGGTGAGGGTCTAGCCCCGCGCGAGGCTGTCCAGGCCAGTACGCACAGCCATCAGCTGATTAACCGCACGCAACTGGTAACGACGCGGCGGCCCATCCACCACAGGCAGCGCCCGCCGGCGCGAGCACCACTTCTTGACCTGGTCCTTAGACAACTCCGGCCAGATCCCACGCAGCTGCGCGTACGTGACGAACAGGCGCTCCGGCAGATGCGGGCTGCGCAGCTCCTCCACCCGGGCACGCACCAAATCCTCCCCATCGCGGTACCAAGTGCCACACACCTCGCACTCGCCCCACTCCGGGATGCCCTCACGCCCCGGATCGGTCACTACCTGGCCCAGGCAGTGCGCGCACGTCCCCCACACCACAGGGGCATGACCAGTCGCTCGCGCCACTACCGTGTGCGTGCTGCCCACCGTCTCAGCAAACGCCTCCCAGTCCGCGTGCTCGTGCGCCCACTCCACCAAGCCCAGCAGGTACGCCAGCACGCCGGCCGGGACAGCCTCGCCACGATCCTGCGCGAACGAGACCGCCCACGACCGCAGTAGATCCAACGCGCCAGCCTCGGTACGTACACCAGCCCCACCATCCTCCGGGCGATCCAGCACACGATCCAGCCCAAACGCCAGACCATCACGCACGCCGCCCACACCAGACAGTGAGAACGACGCCCCATGCAACCCCAGCAACGCCGCGTTCACGTCACCCAGCAAAGGAAGCCACTGCATCAAATCCGACACCTGGGAACGAACAACACCAACACTCACCATCTACGCCCTGCCCCTCCCACGGCCCCGACGTCCACGACGGCGCGGCCTGCGCCGCGCACCACCCTCACCAAGACCCGAGCCTGAGCCAGACCCAGCCGGAGCCAAGCCCTGACCCTGCCCTGTCCCTGTATTTGCCAGGCCCCTGCCCTGCCCTGCCCTGCCCTGCCCTGCCAGCGCGCGTGCGCGCGGGACAGCAGATGCGTTTTGATCCGGCATCAGATCAGAATCAGATTTGATTTTGATCTGATCTGGATCTTGATTCCCGCTGTTAGGCCCAGCAGCCACACGCTGAGCAGGGGCAGCCGTCCCAGCGACAGCACGCAGACGCGGCGGCGAGACCACCTCCCCCTGCTCAACGGGCGCGGGCGCCAGGGACTCTGCTCTAGCCTCCAGGCGGGCGGGGGCGGGCATCCCAGCGACAGCACGCGCACGTGCCGGCGAGAACATCCCCTCCCCCACCCCGGGCGTGGGCGCCGATCCCAGATCATGCGGACGGAGCGCAGGCGTGGCCACGCCGCTCTCAACGTCCTCGATCTGGCCGTCGCACCGGAACAGCGTCCCCGGCTCGGCATGCTCAAACGCCAGCAGGTGTTGAGCGGCCGCGCGGGAATCGGCTTGCAGTGCAGCCCGATGGGCTGGCGTGTAGTGAGCAACCAGCCCCGCCTTGTGCGGGTCACGGTTGCCTTTTTTCCTATTGCACGAGTTGCAGGAAATCACGAGGTTGATCAGACCCAGTGCCTCCGGTATCACGTGCTCGACCTCCGGGCGGAGATCCGACTTGCGGTCAGAGCGCACAACTTTTTCCTGGCAGTACGCGCACAGCGCCGTGGCGGCCTGGCCAGACCCGGCAGGTGAGGTCTGGTCTCGGTCCCACACCGCGTCCCGCAAAGTCTTGGTGCCACGCTCCACCTGCACGGCACGATTCGCGCTGGCCTCGGCGCCGGTCTTGTACCGCAGGTGGAACCAGTCGTGGAAGATCCACGCCCCCTGCGGGGGCTGAGGGCACCGCATGCAGTCGTGCCCCGGTGCGTGCCAGAAGCCATACTCGACCAGAAGGTCAGCCAAGACGTCGACAACCTCGGGGTCAGGGATAACTCGGATCAGGGTGGAGCGGGAGATGACACCATCCTCCCTGCGCCGCTGAGTAGAGCTACCCCCCAGCGTCCACACTCCTGCCGCAGCCACACCGAATAGGACGCCCAGCTGCGGGTTCTCCAGCAGGCGGACCATTTTCGGGTGGTGAGGCAGCTCGTCGTCCACCATGAAATACGGCACCTGACCCCTTCCTCTCGTCTCTAATCGCTACATCCACACTCGCTCGTGACCGGGTCAATCCACCGGTCACACGCGACGCATCTCTCCACATCCATGGCACTCACCTCCCCTCACGGACTCGACCCTCCAGGTCAAGACACAGGGGCCGCCTGCGCGGCGTCGACGTCGAGGACCGCGCGGCCGGCCTCCTCCAGGAGCTGCTCGGAGAGACCCTCGCCCGGCTCCAGCCTCGAGAGCATCGACACGGCCACCGCCAGAGGCGTGCTCAGGCGCACCGCCCACCCGCCCGCGCACAGCTCCAGCTGCGGGTAGGCGTAGTGCTTGGACAGCGCGGTCAGAGCCGCGATCAGGCCAGGCGTGGCACCCGGGATGAGCTGCGAATCTGAGTCCTGGATGGGGGGGCGGAAGGTCCTCGGAGAGAACCCCACGGGGGTGGCGTCCTGGGTGTGGGCCGTGAGGGAGACATCCCCACCGGCGATCTCCAGCGGATCGACCTGCTCGATGGTGATCTCCCCCGAGGCCAGCTCCACCCGGAACTCTTGGCTCATCCAAAACGCGCGGGCCTCCTTGCCGCGCGGGGGCTTGTGCGCCGCCAAGACCTTCTTGGCCACATCCCCCGGGATCGCGGTCACCTCACGCTCGCCGTCGTCCCAGTCAGAGGGCACGATCGGCACCCGACACGCAGCCGCAGTCGTCCGCCCCACCGTGGCCACGATCAGGTCATCCGCCAGCGGGCTCAGGGTGATGTCGGTATCCAGCGCGGGCGCCAGCTGAGCAGCAGCGCCCAGCGCACGCACCAGGTCAAACCTGGTCACAGCAAAAACAGTCATCACACGCTCTTTCTCGCTAGAAGGGCGCCTCATCGCCCGGGCCGGGGAAGGGCTGGTGTGCCCAGGGGTCGTAATCCGTCCCCGGTCCAGGCCAGCCATAACCACCAGGAGCAGGCCCACGCTGCTGGGGCGGGCCGTAGCCCTGCGGAGCCTGCGCGCCAGGCGCCGGCGGGTGGGAGTCCGCGGGCGGGCGACCAGCCCCCACCGGAGCGCCGTAGCCGCCACCTTGTCCGCCCTCGCGGCGCTTGCGGGTGATCTGTCCAGTTGCCCACCGCAGGGACACCGCGACGTCCTCCGCACGCAGCTCGACGCTGGTGCGTTCCACGCCGTCGCGCCCCTCGTAGGTGTTCTGGGACAGGCGGCCGCGCACGATCACGCGGGTTCCCTTGGTCAGGGTTTCCGCCACGTTCTCGGCCAGTTCGTTCCAGGCCTCGACGCGAATCGAAATGGACGCACCGTCCTTCCACTCATTAGTGGCGCGGTCAAACTGCCGCGAGGACGAAATGACCCGGAAGTTAGCAACCGGGGTGCCGTTCTGAATGAAACGCAGCTCCGGGTCAGCGGCAAGATTGCCGGTAATCGTGATCTCGTTTTCGCTAGCCATGGTTCTTCTCTCGCTCTCGCTGCTCGGCCTCTTTCTCCTCCGCCATCTCCCTCGACACCTCCAACGCGGCCGCGAGCGCGGCGGGCTGGGAGTCTCGGGCGAGGCAGTGGAGGAGGGTGCGGCCGGGGCCGGTGATTCGGGCACCCCAGTGGCCGGGGTGGTGACGGGTGATTTGGATACGCCAGGGATAGGTCAAGCGCACCTCCAGCTGCGGCGGCTAGGCGCGCGAGGCGGCCCGTAGCGAGGCGCGGCTCGTATCACTGCCCTGAAGTCGATACTCAAGCCGTGCGCGTGAGGAAGCAGCCTGGCGAGACGGTCGACAAGCCAGGCCCCGGCTTCGGGGGAATAGAACGGCTCAGTGGCAACGATTTTGTCAGCGACACGGACTCTCACCGTAGGCTGCGGGGTCAAGCTAATCTCGATGCTGTCACCGGGCGATAGCTCTTCCGGAAAGAAGAGCGCGTCATCCTCACGGGTAGTAAGAGGGGCGGGCACTCTGTAAGGCGCGGACGCGCCACACGCCGCACAGAACATTCCAAACGCGTAGGGCGCCCGCCCGCACACGTGGCACAGCCTGCCCCGGGCATTGGACCTCCAGTAATCAGTCCTGCTCACTGGTTGGTCTCCCAGTCGCAGGGCGGGATCGGGCGCCACGCAAAGATCGCGTCACGTGGATACCCAGCAGCGTTAGCAAACACATGCGTTTGCCCAATCATCACCGTGCCCCTACGGTCGGGCATGACATACCCAACGCCCTCAAACGGCTTACCGTTGTAGATGCCTCGGAAGTAGGCGGGATTGTTAGGCTCCGGCAGTTGGTCACGGGTGCGAGGTTTGTAGCCCAGGCCGCGCCACTGCTCGGGCACGAGCGGGTGCTCGTCCGCCTCAAACGACCACGATTCGGCGATGCCAGAGGTCGCCCACACCACTGGCGCGGTAGGCCCGCTAACGCTCGCAACCAACGAGATCGCCACCGTCACCTCATCCGGTGGAACTAGGCCCAGGATGCTGTATGCGAGCGCGGTCAGATCCAGGGGCACGTCGGCGATGAGGACGCTCGGCGGCAAGTGCTTGTCCGCGTTGGGGCGGCGGTAGGCGCGGCGCCACTCGAGTACTGGAACGAGGGCGGTGGTCATCCTTGGGATTCCTCTCTGTGGGTGGAAATGGCCCACATGGCGGCTGCCACGGCCATGGCGCGAGTGGGGGCGGTAATCGTCTGGTGGAGCTGATGAGGCGAGGGCGCTGGGGTGGGGCGTGGGGTGATCATGGAGACCCACTCACCCTCACGGATGCGGGCAATCTTGACGTGGTAGTAGCTCATTTTGGGATTCCTCTCGGAGTCGGGCTTGTGCCCGGCGACGGTCATGGCGATTGCCGAGCCGGCGGGGACGAGGCGGCGGGAGGTAGCCCGGGGCCGACCGTAGGAACTGCACGGGGTCAAACTCGATCCCCAAGCGGTAGGTCGCGGCGAGGAACGATTCGACAGAATTAGCCGCAGAGAGTGCCGCACCGAGGCCAACGAAGTTCTCAGAGGTGATCACCGCAGCGGCAGTGCGGACGGTCACCCTCCACTCCAGGCCACGAGGGGCCACCTCGACTGAAAAGGCGGGCGGCAGGCCTGCCTCTGCCAGACGCAGAGCCTCGACAGGTAGAGGCTGTCCGGGGTGAGCGTGGCGCCACCAGGTCACCAACAGCGGAGCCGGGTCCAGGGAACGCTCCAGCTCAGCCACAGCCCAGTCCCGCAGAGCGCGCGCGGAGAAGAGGGCCGTGCGGCGTCGCGGATTGGCGGCGAGGTATGCGTCCTCGAGCTGATCGCACAGCGGGCACATCCACACCCACTCAGGAGCGATCTTTCCCAGGACGCGGCGCAGGCACGACCGCCCATGCCACGAGCCCGACTGGCCACACACGAGACATTCCGCTCCGTAGGCTCGGGCGTACCTGGAAGACGGGCCCCAGCTGGTCATGGCCGCCACCTTGTGATGAGAGCAAGCACCACGGCGATGGTGAGGGCTGCCGAGGCCACGAAAGTCGTGGCCAGGCGGGCCTCGATCAGGTCGCGGTGGGGGCCTAGGAACGGCGCCGGCACGGCGCCGTCGTCGGTGTCAGCTGTAGTGGGCTGTGCGCGGCGGGCGCGCACCAGGTCCACGACGTACAGGGCCGCCCACGCGGCAGCGGTGAGTGCGGTCAGAGCCGCACAGGCGTGCACGAGCATCACGAGTATCACGAGCGGACCTCCTGCAGGCTGGCATACGCAGCCTCCCAATGCGCCTGGGCGGAGGCGTAGCGCACCTGAGCCTTGGACAGCTCAGCGAGGGCCACCCGGTGAGTGACGGAGCCCTCCGGCGTCGTCTGGACCTCCTGCAGCCAGAACGCCTGCATGGCGTCGTGGGCACGCAGCCGCTGGCGGGCCATGGCCTCATGCTCAGCAGCCGCCACGGCGCGCGACTCGACATGGTGGGCGCTCATCGAGACACCCCCATGCGAGGCATGGCCGGACGCGGCCGGCACGAGCGCCGGTCACGCGGACGCGGCGGCAGGTGCAGGTGACGCCACTGGAACTCGCGCGGCGCCGGCGCCGGCGCCGTCACCCGGTACACGACCTCGACCTCGAGTGGGTCTCCTACCACGCAGGTGTGGAGGATCTCCACGACGTACCCGCCACGAGCACGAAAGTACTCACGCACGTGGGCGATCGCGCGGGCACGCAGCGCCAGCGACTCCGCCGCGTCCAGCACACGCGGGCGGAACCGCTTGGCCGTGCGCAAGACGTTGGTCTTGCCGTGGGCGGGGACGACCAGGCCGATGTGGGCGAGGTCGATCGTGATGAAATCCTCTGGCGCGCGCCAGCCACACGGCGCGACACATCCTGTGAGCGTGGAGACACTCATGCCTGCTCACCACCCTCACCCGCACCAGCATCGTCACCCGCGACATCGACGTCGACGTCGATGTCGTCGGTAGCCTGGTCGGCGGCGACGTCCTCACCCGCCAGCGCGGACAGCAGCTCCTCCTCCAGCTCGCTCAGCTGGTAGTCCGCGTGCGCGCGCAGCGCGACCAGGTACGCCGCTGCTTGCTCCAGCGGGCGCCGCCTCCACGGCACCACCCCCATACGCACATAGGTGGCCAGCTCCTCGCTGCACATCGACTCCAGACTGGCCAGCACCAGCGCCGTGGCCGCCTTGGCGGAGTAGAAGCGGCTGGCGGCCTGCGCCGGGGTGACCCCCAGCCAATCGCGCAGCACCTCACCCAGATCCTGATCCGACCAGGACAGAGCCACGCCCTGGTCCTGTAGGGTCACCACCAGGCGCACGACCAGATCAGTGCACTGCCACGCAGGGGCTCCCCGCAGCCAGTCCCGCAGGTGCGCGGCGCGCAGATGCGAGGACTCCACCGCCGCCGCTCGACGCTCAGCCTCCCGCGCAGCGGCCTCCTCCCGTCGAGCACGCAGGTGCCCGGCGGCAGCCTCATCCGCAGCAGCCTCGGCCTTCATCCCGGGACACGTGGCCGGCTCCAGACAGCAGCTCGACACAGACACTGCCGCAGGGTAGGTAAGGCCTGAGACCACCCGGCACGGGGCGACGCACACCTCCTGGTGTGCCGGCCCCACATCCCGCCCCGGGGTATTCCACTCCCACTGCTCAGTGCCCGTGCGCTCCAGCCACTCCTCCACGCTCAGCAGCGTCTCGCCGCGCTGCGCTGCTGCCGCGATCGCATCCCGCACCGCACGGCGCGCCATCACGTGTCCCCGCAGGGTCGACAGCACCAGCGAGCGCTCACGAGGCGGCCGGGACAGGTGGTGCTCCACCATCGGCTGGTCCACACCCAGCTCCAGAGCCTCAGCCACCACGGCCAGGACCTCGACGTCACCGGCCAGACTCTCATCCTGGGCGGCCTCACGCAGCGCGGTGACACGCTCATCGCTCACCAATCGTCGCCCCGCTGCCACCGTCTCCAGCGGGACCCGGGTCTGGGCAGAGATCTGCTCATCACTCAGCCCGAAAAGCGCCAGCTGGCCGAGCGCCTCCAAGCGGTCCCCGGAGGTCAGGGCGGTGCGCTGGTCATTGGCCACGATCTGCTCCGCGATCCGCACGGCAGCCTCATCCAGCGCCTGCGGGCGCACATACACCGGCACCGTCTCCAGACCGGCCTCGAGGGCGGCGGCCAGACGCCGGTGGCCATCGACCACGATCGGATCCCCGAAAAGATCTCGGGTGGCCGTCAGAGGCAGCAGCACACCGTGCTGGCGCACCGAGGCCACAAAATCCTCATCCAGCGCAAGGTCCCGGCGGACATTCGTGCTGGTGGCGATCTGGGACGGGGGCAGGTGCAGCAGCTCCCCCACAGGCGAGACTCGCCCGTCACGCCCTACCACCGTCACGCGCACCTGCGGGACTCGACGGCCAGACTCCACCACCGCAGCCTCCGCCGGCGCGGCGCCGGCCGGTGCCGCCTCCTTGGCGCGGGGCGTCATGCCACACCCCCAGGCACCACCGGGACACGCACCTCGATACCGCCGACCCATCCCGACCAATACAAAGGCCGCTCGGACACATCAGAGCTGGTCACCAGGCGCGGCAGGCCCATGCTGCGCACGATCTGGAGGACATCAGCCTCACTAGCCGCGACCAGCTCGACCACCACCCGATCACGCGGCACGGGCACCACCCGGCACTCGGTCAGCTGGACCTGGGACTCGAGCAGCACCAGGCCCATCCTGGCCACGACCACCGACGCCTCGATCAGCGCCAACGGCTCGAACTTCTCCGGCGCCGCCGGCGCCGCTGTCTTGGTCTCGCTCATCCCAAAATCCCCCTAACGAGCACAAAAACACTCAACATCCACACCAGCCAGGCCACAGCCAGCGCCTCGATGACCACGACCTCACGCACCCACTCGGGGAGACGCCGCCACCACTCGCCCCACCCCTGGACGACCTCGCCGCCCAGCTGGACACACCAGGCCCAGGCCCTGCGCGCCGCGCTCACCGCTGCACCACCCCAGCCGGGCCGACCGGGTGGCGGGCAGCCAGCCGGGCACGCTCACGCTCAGCCGCCGCGTGCGCATCCACACACCGCAGCAGCCTGACCAGCTGCACCACGGTCAGCACCACCGTGAGGACCAGCAGCGGTCGCGCCATCAGCAGCGCGATCACGTCCAGGAACCCCCACGCGATCAGCAAGACCACCTCGTCCCACCACGAGACCCCCGCCCGGCCGGCATGCTGGGCAGCCACCCGCACCGGTCGGACCGGACCACTCACACCACGCACGCTCATCGCTCCACTCCCCACGACTCCAGCGCCCACGCCTCCTGAATCGGCATCGGCAGCGGCGGACACACCCACCCATCCAGACGCGTGGCCTCCGGGCCACGGCGGATCCGGGCCACAGCAGCACCCACCAGCTCACCCATGCCCGGCACACCAGCCAGGTGGAGGACCTCAGCCAGCGCGTCACACGCCGACTCCCCCACCGGGGCCAGCCTGCGCGGGTACGCCGCCGGAATGGACAGAGCCGACACTGATGTGAGCGTCAAATCCTTGGACCACTCGCGCCCCGCGACCGAGCACAAAACCCGCTGCACTATCACCGGCAAGCTCCACACCCACGGGGCCAGCACCTCACGCCACCGCGCCCCCGGCCTCACGCCGCATCACCACCCACACCCACAGCAGACGCCGGCGCGGACTGCTCACGCCGCAAACGCACCACCGCACGTTTGGCAAACACCCCAGTCACACCGCACCCCCAGCAGCACGCCACAGGTCCTTCAACTCACGCTGCAGCTGCGCCCGCTCACGACACACAGCATCGAACAAGCGGTCAACGCACAGCGCCATCCTCTGCGCGTCATCGGGCCACCCCTGCCTGTCCGTCGCAAAATCGCGCGCCGTCCGCAAAAGGAGCAGCCTCGGCTCGGACGCGTCCAACGCGTCCCCCACCCACTCCTCACGCAGACGTGCCTCCTCCTCGCCTTCTGCCGGAACTCGGGAGGCGGGCCGCAGCCGGACAGCTGCGGCCGCAGCGGCCGCCTCGATCACCGGCGTAAGGCCCCCACGCAGCTTCGACAAAAGCGGCGCGAGCATCTGCTCCATCTCAGCGATGACAGTCGAGAGCACACCATCAATCTCGACCGGAAAAGGTGCCTCCTCGGTAGGCTCAGGAGTGCAAACAACCGACGCCGCCCCAGCGGCGCCACCACCTACCGAGGAGGACGAATCATGCCCACAACGGCAACCGACCTGCTGCTCGCCATCAAGTCCCGCATGCAGACCCAACAGGACATCGTCGGTGGCAGAGGAGGAGAGACACCCCAGCTGGTCACGCTGGGCACACTGCAAGTGCTCAGAGCCGAGATGGACGCGCTGTGGGAAGCAGTCGAGGCCCTGGCCGCAGTAATCGATGGGGTGCCGGTTAGCAATCACGTCCCACGCGACTACTTCCGAGAGAGCGGAAGGCTCTGACCCCGCCTCACGTGTGGGCGCCTCCTCGGTAGGCTCAGGAGTGCAAACAACCGACGCCGCCTGGGCGGCATCACCACCTACCGAGGAGGACGAATCATGTGCCCCATCACCGACGACCGACTGCGCGAGGCCGCCAGGGAAATCGCCGACAGCTACCCCGATGCCCTCATGAGCATGGCCCTGCAAGGGTCCACTCTCGCTGCCCTCGACCCCGACGAGAGGCACGCGTACGTCCTGACGATGCTTAGTGACATACGCTCGGAGATTGCGCATCTGAGGGATGCACTGGCCGCAATCGTGGGCGAGGACCTCGTCAGGGATGCGCAAGAGGTCCTGGCGGCCTCCCGTCCCAAGAGATACCCAAGCCCCGAGCGCGGCGAGACAGTATTTCCGGCCACGGAGGTTTTCCTGAGGGAGATCAGAGCGCTGCGCGCCGCCCGCGAGAGTGGAAGGCTCTGACCCCGCCTCACGTGTGGGTGCCTCCTCGGTAGGCTGCTCAGAGCCACCAATCACACGCGCCGCCGAGGCGGCGCCACCTACCGAGGAGGACGAATCATGACCGAGTTCCCGTGCAAGGTCGCCCCGCACGTCGCCGCCCGCGCTATCCAGCTGGGAACCCTCGACAAAGGCGTCGTTCGTGTCGAGATCGGGGCCTTCGCTGACCTCGAGGTCTACGACGTTCCCGCCTTCTGCACCATCACCTGTGACGGGGGATGGGACTACGGGGAGCTCATCGACGTTGACGAGTCCACCCTTCTGCGTCTTACCGAGGCCGAAGATCGGCTCGTCCGAGAGTGGCTTGCGGCGTCGCGCTGGCACGCTATCGCGGTAACGGAGCACGGCATCTACCTGCGCGTCTGAGCAGACCTCAGCGAGGTAGGCGCGGCCAATCTGGAAGGTGCCGTTAGGGAGTAGACGGGCCGGCATGCGGCCGTCCTTTAGTGCCTGGATACAGGCCGAGCACGCTTGGTGCCGGTAAGAGGCGGCCACGTCGTTCTTCATGTCTGCCCAGCAGAAGACGCAGGCGTGCGCCGGCGCGGGCCGCTTGGTGGGGTACTCGTCGATCCCCCACACTTCCAGCGCGTCCGGGTCAAAGCCATCTTGGAGCGCACGACGGTAACCGCGATCCCCCAGGAGCTCAGACATGGCCTCAGACCAGTACGCGGAACGGGAAGCTCCCTTGTCGGACTGCTGCTCGCGCTCCGCGAGCCAGCCCATCGTGCAGTCTCCCTGCCTGGCGAAGTTGGGAACGTGTGCCATTACTCAGGCCTCCTTGTCTAGCGTGGGGATAGTGATGACGCACAGCTCGGGCCAGGAGTCGCGGTCTGCCAGCGGTCCGCCCTCGGCCAGTGCGATAGCGAGGATTCGCTCGGCCAGCGAGTGGTACGTCTCGGCACGGCGGGCCGCGTCAGCCGCAGCGGCGACCAGGTCAGCGCGATCCATGCGCAGCTGCACGCTCTGAATCCACGACGGGAAGTACGCCTCTGCTGCCGCTTCCAGCGCGGCCGCGTGAGACTCCAGCGCCCGGGCACGGGCACGAGCCAGGAAGATCCGGCCCACCACCTCCACCGCAGGATCACCGATGCTGTCCGCGCCCCGCATCGCGGGAGCGAAAAGGCTCGCCGTGCGAGACCAGCCACGCTGCGCGTGCAACGCCAGGAACCCGTCCTTGAACTCCTCGCTCACTCCGACTCACCCCCACCGCGAGCGCTACGGGCAGCGCGGAGGCTCTCGACGTCGGAGGCCAGGAACCGGTGGTGCCCGCCTGGCGTGGTGAACGCCGGATTGAGAATGCCCTGGCTCACCCACAGCCGGACGGTGGACTTGGCAACGCTGAATAGGCGTGCCACATCTGCGCTTGTCACATACGTGACGTCCGGCTCTTCAAAAGGCGCTTGTGCGCCCGCTTCTCGCGTCATGTGCTAGATGGAAGCACATGCCAGCCTGTCGCGTCAAGCGCGAATGGCACTTCTGCCGCCCGCCAGTCTCGTTTCCATGCGCTATTCCCGCTATTTGCGCTAGCCTTTCCTCATGAGCACCATGACCATTACCCCGGCAGCCTGGATCCCTTCCGACGATTCATTTGGGGCGCGACTTGCGCTCGTGCGCCAGCGCTTTGGCTGGAACATGAAGGAGGCAGCACTTTCCTGTGGTGTGCCTCAGGGCTCCTGGCGCGAGTGGGAGCTGCGAGACCGCGCGCCGCGAAACCTTGCCGACGTCGCCCAGGCGATTTCGGCGCGCACTGGAGTGGACACCCTCTGGCTGATGACAGGCAGCCGCCCGGGCGGTGGCGCGCCCAAGCCGACCAGTACCGGCCCTGTCGACTCATCGTCCACCGTCCTGGGAGACAAGGTCTCCCAGATCATGCGCTTTCAGGGGCTGAACCCAGAGCGCATGTCTGAGGCCATGGCCGAGAGCCGCGAGCGCGTGGTGGCGCTGCTCGAGGGGCGGGAAACGTGGAAGGCCGCAGACATTGCGTCTGCGGCCTCCGTGCTCGGCGTGTCTGCCGATTGGCTCCTGCGGTTGGACTCGAACCAACAACCG